>JAVVZN010000180.1:0-4037 GCA_036650555.1 Rikenellaceae bacterium | reverse complement strand
CAATGATCCCGCTTACAAAATTTTATGTCAAACACTAAAGAAAAAGAGATGATCAACGCATCTCAACCAAACGAAACATTTGATTGGAATGCTTTTGAGAACGAATTATCACTTTACGGTGGTCAAACAAAAGAGCAAATTTCAACTCAGTACGATGAAACCCTATCAAAAATCCAAACAGGTGAAGTTATTGAAGGTTCAGTAATCTCGATCAACAAACGTGAGGTTGTTGTAAACATCGGTTACAAATCTGAAGGCGTTATTGCTGTTAGTGAGTTCCGTTACAATCCAGAACTTGCAATTGGTGAAAAAGTTGAGGTTTATGTTGAAAGTGCAGAAGATAAAAAAGGTCAGCTTATCTTATCTCACAAAAAGGCTCGTCAATTACGTTCATGGGATCGTGTTAATGAGGCTCTTGAAAAAGACGAAGTTATCAAAGGTTATGTTAAATGCCGCACTAAAGGTGGTATGATCGTTGATGTATTTGGAATTGAGGCATTCTTGCCAGGTTCTCAAATAGACGTGAAACCAATCCGTGACTACGATATTTACGTAAACAAAACTATGGAATTTAAAGTTGTTAAAATCAACCAAGAATTTCGTAATGTTGTTGTATCACACAAAGCGCTTATTGAGGCTGAGCTTGAGCAACAGAAAAAAGATATTATCTCTAAACTTGAAAAAGGTCAAGTTCTTGAAGGAACTGTTAAAAACATCACATCTTACGGTGTGTTTATCGACCTTGGCGGTGTTGATGGTCTTATTCACATCACCGATCTTTCTTGGGGTAGAGTTAATCACCCAGAAGAGGTTGTTTCATTGGATCAAAAACTTAATGTTGTTATCCTTGACTTTGACGATGCTAAAAAACGTATTGCTCTTGGTCTTAAACAACTTTCTCCACATCCTTGGGATGCTCTCAACACAGAACTTAAAGTTGGTGACAAAGTAAAAGGTAAAGTAGTCGTTATTGCTGACTATGGTGCATTTATTGAGATCGCTCCAGGTGTTGAAGGTTTGATCCACGTTAGTGAAATGTCATGGTCACAACACCTACGCAGTGCACAAGAATTTATGAAAGTAGGCGATGAGATCGAAGCTGTTATCTTAACACTAGATCGTAACGAGCGCAAAATGTCGCTTGGCATCAAACAACTTGCAAATGATCCTTGGTCTGCTATCGACGACAAATTCAGCGTAGGCACAAAACACACAGCAAAAGTTCGTAACTTCACAAACTTTGGTGTGTTTGTTGAGATCGAAGAGGGTGTAGACGGATTAATCCACATCTCAGATCTTAGCTGGACTAAAAAAATCAAACATCCTTCAGAATTTACTCAAAAAGGTGCTGATATTGAAGTCGTTGTTTTGGAAATCGACAAAGAAAATCGTCGTCTTAGCTTAGGTCACAAACAATTGGAAGACAATCCATGGGATGGTTTTGAAACTGTATTTACAGTAGATTCAACTCATGAAGCAACAGTTGCAGAAATCAACGATAAAGGTTATGTAGTCACTTTAGAGTTTGGTGTAGAAGGTTTCGTGCCTTTGAAACAACTTTCTAAAGAGAGCGGCGTTCCTGCTGTTGGAGATAAACTAGAACTACGCATCATTGAGTTTGTTAAAGCCACAAAACGTATCACTCTTTCAAATGTAAAACCATCTGAAGCAGCAGCAGCTCATGCCTCTGAATCAACAACAACATCATCATCTTCAGAGCCAAAACAAGAGTCAGCTGAACAAACAACTCAAAAAGCTGTTAAAAAATTGAACGCATCTGTTGAAAAAGCAACACTAGGTGATATTCAAGGTTTAGCTGAGTTGAAAGCTCAAATGGAAAGTAATAACTAATTATACTTGCACAGCAGTAAAACTACCGCTGTGCAGTATTTATAAGATTTATTGAGATGAGCTTTAATTTTACTATACTAGGTTCTTTTTCAGCTTTACCATCAGTAAATCGACATCCTTCTGCTCATGTGTTTTGTGCACATGAGCAGTTTTATTTAATAGATTGCGGTGAAGGAGCGCAGGTACAACTGAAACGTTATGGTTTCAACCTGCTGAAAATAAATCATATTTTCATCTCTCATCTTCATGGCGATCATTTTTATGGCATCTATGGATTGATCTCCACAATGTCGCTAATGGGGCGTAAAACTGCCCTTACAATCTATGCTCCGTCGCCTTTAAAAGAGATAATTAAAAATCACTGTGATTTTTTTGAGCAGAACATATCCTATGAAATTATCTGCATTGAGATCTCAACCGACACCTCTGAGTTAATCTACGAAAACAAAGTTCTAGAGGTCTATTCTATTCCTTTAAAACACAAAATCCCCACATCGGGTTTTTTATTTAAAGAGAAAACACCCTCGCGCAATGTCTATAAAGATTTCATAGATAACTATGCGCTCGATCTCTATCAAATACAAGCACTTAAACGAGGTGAAGATATTGAAACGTCTGATGGTGAGCTATTGAAATGCCAAACAGCAACCTACTACCCCTATCGCGAGCGTTTGTTTGCCTATTGCTCCGACACTGCGCCATCTAAAGAGGTGTCGGCATTAATTCGTGGGGCTGATCTGCTATATCATGAATCAACTTTTTTAGAGATAGACAAGAAGATAGCACTTGCCACAGGGCATAGCACAGCCAAAGGGGCAGCTTTTATTGCCTCGTTTGCTGAAGTCAAACAATTAGTGATCGGACATTTTTCATCGCGTTATAAAGGCGATTTCTCATTGTTCTACAATGAGGCGAAAGAGCAATTTGATAATGTTTTGCTTGCCGAGGAGGGCAAAACCTACAAAATACCAAAACTCTCCAATAATCAATAGTAAATTATGAAAAGAATATTATTTATCATCTTAGGAGTCATTGCAGTTGTTGTTTTGACACTAATCTCATTTCTACTCTATTTCTGGGTCACCGAATGGAGTCCTAAAAACATTGAGAATGTTGGTAGAGTTGATGTGGAGTGCTCTCCGGTAGACCACGACACCCTAAAAATCATCTCATGGAATATAGGATATGGAGGGCTTGGCGATAACATGGATTTTTTCTACGATGGAGGCAAGCGAGTTCAAGATTCGCGCGAAAGAACCATTGAAAATATTAATGAGATAATCTCTTTCTTAAAATCTAATTCCGACGCTGATTTCATACTGCTTCAAGAGGTTGATAGCTTATCAAAACGCAACTACGACATTAATCTTTACGACTTGATCACCAGCTCTCTCTCTGGCTACACCCCTTATTATGCTTTAAACTACAATGCGTCTTTTGTTCCTATCCCTATTGCCTCTCCCATAGGTAGAGTAAAAAGCGGAGTGCTCACTCTATCTCGCTTTGGTGCTCTCTCTGCTCTTCGTTATCACTATCCAAGTAGTTTTCCTTTCCCTGTGCGGTTGTTTAATTTGAAACGTTGTTTGTTAGTAACGCAGTTTGAAACCAGAGGAGGTAAAATATTAACAATAGGCAACACCCATAACTCTGCCTTTGATGATGGAGGTATGCGCCGCGAGGAGTTTAGATTTTTAAAAGAATTTTTGTCGAAACATTCTGATTTCATAGTGGCAGGTGATTGGAATAGCAACCCGCCCTTATATCTGCCTACAAAAGCCGAGATAGAAAACAAATATTTCTCCCCTTTACAGCTTGATTCCATGGAGTTTGGTGCAGGAGTGAGGTTTGTGGCAGACCTAAACAATAAATCTGCTCGCTACAACTACGAGCCATATCAAAAAGATAAAACCGCCACCACATTATTAGATTTTGCAATCACCTCACCAGATATCGTTCCTTTGAGTGTAGAGGTTGTAGATCTAGGTTTTCATCCGAGCGATCACTCGCCAGTAATCTATAAATTTGTTATTAACACTCATTAAAAGGTGTTAGTAAGTCGTCCCTTAAAAACCCACAAACAGCCTATTATTCAATAAATTAACTCTCAAAATAGTTAAAAATATCTGCAAGGTAAGTTGAAATTGCATTAAAAACCTTGCGATAAGTTGAAAAGTGTAACACAACCC
>JAVVZN010000179.1:0-4045 GCA_036650555.1 Rikenellaceae bacterium | reverse complement strand
ATGTTGCTAAGGTTTGTAATCGTAGATTAATACCTTACACCCCTGGATGTGGTAGTGTGTCGGAGATCGGATTTGCTCAAGAGGCAGGATGTGATCTTTGTAAGGTGTTTCCAGCTGGAAATGTTGGAGGGCCATCATTTGTTAAAAACATCAAAGCTCCAATGCCATGGTCGATGATAATGGTGACAGGAGGTGTTGAGCCAACGAGCGAAAACCTTACTGCTTGGGTAAAAGCAGGAGTGACATGTGTGGGTATGGGTTCAAATCTGTTTCCTGCCGATGCCATAAAAGGTAATAAATGGGGCGTGATTTCTGAACTTTGTCGCTCATCGTTGGAGATAATCTCTGGCGCAAGGAAGTAATTGGAAACGAATAGAATCTAACTTTAAACAAAATATATAATGGGGAAATTTAATGAGATAAACGAAAAGATCGGGCGCTACCGCTGGAAGATATGCGCATTGGTTTTTTTCGCTACAACAATCAACTATCTCGATAGAAATGTGTTAGGGCTCTTAAAACAAGAGCTAACCGACACATTTTCATGGAGTGAGATGGATTACTCTTATGTTATAATGTCGTTTCAGGTGGCTTATGCTTTAGGCTTACTGGGCATAGGTGGTATTATCGATAAGATAGGAACGAAAAAAGGATATGCCTTTTCGCTTTTCGGATGGAGTTTGGCTGCAATAGGTCATGCCTTTGCAACTAGCACATTCGGATTTGGGGTGGCTCGTGCATTGCTAGGGGTGACTGAGGCAGGAAACTTTCCAGCAGCAAACAAAGCAATTGCAGAGTGGTTTCCAAAAAAAGAGAGAGCTTTAGCAACTGGGATATACAACTCTGGTGCTAACATAGGCGCTATTGTTGCTCCTCTTACAGTGCCTTGGATTGCTATTCATCTTGGATGGCAATGGGCGTTTGCACTTGTTGGAGCAATAGGTTTGATATGGTTACTTTTTTGGGAGATACTCTACAAACCAGTTGATGTAAAACTTAAAAACGGCACTATCGGACAAGCCGAATACGACTATATCCATAGTGACAAAGATGAAGTAACGGTTGAAACTTCATCTGAAAAGAAAGAAAAGGTGAGTTGGTTCAAACTCCTTATGTATCGTCAAACATGGGCTTTCTTCTTTGGTAAATTCTTCACCGATCCAGTGTGGTGGTTCTTCCTTTTCTGGTTGCCTGCATATCTACAAGAGCGAAATGCTGCTTTGATATTAGAAGGAAATGAGCAAGGGGTTATAAGCTGGCCTTTTGCTGTTGCCGTTGTCTACACCATCTCTACTTTTGGTAGTGTGCTTGGTGGATGGTTGCCAAAAAAATTCATCAATGGAGGTATGGATGCAAATAAGGCTCGTAAGTTATCAATGTTTATATATGCAGTATTGCCATTGTCAGTGCTTGGCGTTCAGTCAGTTGGTGCTATCAACACTTGGTATGCAGTATTGATAATAGGTCTTGCTTGTGCAGCACATCAAGCTTGGAGTGCAAATATTTTTGTTACCGTGTCGGATATGTTTCCTAAAAAAGCTATTGCATCGGTCACAGGTATAGGTGGAATGGCAGGTGCTGCTGGTGGAATGTTGATTGCATGGGCAGCTGGATTATTGCTCGACCACTTCAAAGCGCTCGACAACATCACAACAGGCTACAATATAATGTTTATTATATGTGCCACAGCGTATCTCGTGGCTTGGATCGTGATGCACTTGTTTGTGCCTAAATTCAAAATAATTAGAGGCTTATAGATATATTATCTGCATATTGAAAAACCAAAAAGGCTGTTTTTAACTCTGCTTTTTTGGTTTTTCTGTTTTAATTAGTAACTTTGAAAGTTGTCTATATTATACAGTAAAAATAAATATTTATACAATTATGAGAAATACAATCCTTACACTACTATCAATTTGCTTGTCGGGATCACTTGCTGCGCAGAGCGGTGAGGCAGTAACCCAATGTGGCACACCAACAGGGCAAAAACCTATGCCTCTTGTTGAATATAAAGAACTACCTAATCCTATTAAAGCCGATGTCAAAGCTTGGTCTGCATTGAGTGGAGATATGATTGGTTGGGGCAGCACTGATGTGCGTTATAGTAAAGAGGTAGCCTACAACAAATCAAAAGAAACTGCCAAAACCCTTACAGCATGGCGTGGCGAAAGAGTTTCTGCACAATTTGTGATCTCGGCAAAAGAGGCACTAAACGATGTCACTTATAAAATCTCAGATTTTGTCAATGCTCGCAATAAAAGCGTTATTGGCAGTGATGCTATTTATAGCGGTTTTGTGCGTTACGTAATGACCGATGAGGCTAATGAAGATGGGGAGTCGGCTTGCGGAGTGCGCACCGATCACACAAAATGGGATTCTACCCTTGTTGCCGATCCTATTGATCAGCACTTAAAGTCGCTAAGCATGCCCGCAATGACGTCTAATGGTGTTTGGGTCAGAGTTTGGGTTCCGCAAAGCGTTGAGTCAGGAGCGTACAAAGGCACTATTGATGTGTTGTCTGGTGGCAAGCTACTTAAAAAACTTACTCTTACAATAAATGTAATCGACCGCACACTTCCTATGCCTGACCAGTGGGCATACCATCTTGATTTATGGCAAAATCCATTTTCAATTGCGCGTTACCACGGCACTGAGCTATGGAGTAAAGAGCACTTTGATGCTATGCGACCATACATGAAGATGATAAACGACATGGGTGTGAAGGTGATCACCACCTCAATCATGCACTGGCCTTGGAATGCACAAACATACGATCCATATGAAACAATGGTGACTTGGGTTAAGAAAGCAGATGGAACTTGGTGGTTTGACTACACAGTATTCGATAAATGGGTTGAATTTGCAATGGAATGTGGCATCACAGAGCAGATTGCATGTTACTCAATGATCCCTTGGCGTTTGTCATACCAATATTTTGATCAAGCAACAAACACTCTGAAATTCTCAGAAACGAAGCCGGGTGATGCAGAGTTTGCTGATATGTGGGGTTCTATGTTGAAATCATTTGCCGCTCATCTAAAAGAGAAAGGTTGGTTTGATAAAACATGTATCTCTATTGATGAACGTCCTTTGGATGTGATGCAAAAAACATTCAAAGTTATCCGTAGTGCAGACAAAGATTTCAAAGTATCGCTTGCTGGAAGTCATCACAAAGAGTTGATGGGTGAACTCTACGACTACTCAATAAATCAACGTGCTCGTTACACAGAACAAGAAAAAGCTATGCGTAAAGAGTTAGGTTTGCTAACCACCTACTACACCTGTTGCGCTGAGGCATATCCAAACAATTTCACATTCTCACCTCCATCAGAATCTGAATGGCTTGCTCTTCACGCTGCCAAAGAGAACCTTGATGGTTATCTTCGTTGGAATACCACTCACTGGCCAAAAGAACCGTTGCTTGATAGCCGTTTCGACACATGGGCAGGTGGCGACACCTACATCATCTATCCTGGAGCGCGTAGCTCTATTCGCGTTGAACGCATGAATGATGGAGCTCAGTCATTTGAAAAGATACGTATTCTTCGCGACGAGTTCAGCAAAAATGGTGATAAAAAATCGCTCGACAAATTGAATGACGCTCTAAAACAAATTGACGAAAAAATATTAAAAACAGATCGCACACCAACAACCGTCACTAATGTTCATAATTTGTTAAATAGTTTATAATGAAAAAAATCTTTTTATTAATAGTAGCTTTGATTGTGTCGTCGATTTCGATGGCACAATCAAAAATTCAGAGTGAGGTTCCAACTTTCGGCGCATTAAGAGTTGAAGGAAACATAGAACTCACCCTAGAAAAATCAGATGCTAGTTCTTTTGTTGCATCCGTAGAAGGTGTTGAATCTGATAAATTTGAGTGGAGTGTAAAAAATGGCGAGTTACTTTTTAAACTAAGACAGCCGTTGAGTTTTGCTAAAAAAGATGCTGCAAAGGTCAAAATTACTCTAAAATATAAATCACTCGAAATAATAAATGTGGCAGGTGCCACCATCCTTGCAAGTGGCATCATTAAAGAACCTAT
>JAVVZN010000178.1:0-4048 GCA_036650555.1 Rikenellaceae bacterium | reverse complement strand
CGTTCTATGATTTTCTTCTCTATTTTGATAAGACAAATCTCTATTCCGATAATAATTATAACACCATTAGTGGCTTAATTATTGAGCAACTATCGCATATCCCGCAATCTGGCGAGATAGTGGAATGGCATGATTTTAAATTTGAAATAATAGACATGGATGGAGCGCGCATTGATAAGATATTATTGGTGTCGGATAAAAATTTAAAACGTAGTGAGTGATCGTCCGATTCGCATTACTTATAGTCTATGGGGCTTGAAAATTTTTATCTAAGACATGGGTAATAAATTAATACTTTTTTGAGAAAAAAGTACGCACTTTCAGTGCTTCAAAAAACGAAAACACTCTAAGTTATAATTAATACAATGTGAGTTATGAATTATAAAGCATATACATTAAGAAATTTCAAGGAAATTTCACAATTTGCTTCTGTTTCTGAGCAGCTTATAGAAGAAATTGAAGTTGTGGGAAGGGTGTTACCTTTCAAGACTAATAACTATGTGGTGGATAGGTTGATAGATTGGAGTAACATTCCAAATGATCCTATATTTACTTTAACATTTCCAAGAAAGGAGATGCTATCGGCAGAGAATTACCATAAGATATATAAAATGGTTAAGGAGAACTATCCGGAAAAAGATATTGCAAAAGAGATTAGAAAGATTCATATGGGGCTCAACCCAAATCCTGCTGATCAAGAGCATAATGTTCCTATGTTAGAGGATGTTAAACTGAATGGAGTGCAGCATAAATATCGAGAAACAGTTCTATTCTTCCCCTCACAGGGTCAGACGTGTCACGCTTATTGCTCTTTTTGTTTTCGCTGGCCTCAGTTCTCAGCAGTGAGCGAGTTGAAATTTCATATGAAAGATGCTAAATTGTTGTATTCATATCTGGATCAACATCCTCAAGTCACAGATATTCTTTTTACTGGTGGCGATCCGATGACCATGTCATCTAATATATTAGCATCTTATATTGATCCTCTGTTAAGTGATCGCTTTAATATAAAAACTATTCGTTTGGGAACAAAATCATTGTCGTACTGGCCGTATAGATACACCACAGACAGTGATGCCGAAGATGTCTTAGCACTATTTCAACGTGTTTCTGATGCAGGTATAAATCTGTCTATACAAGCTCATTTTAATCACCCAACGGAGCTATCTACCGATGAAGTTGCAAAAGCAGTACGCCTGATACGATCCACTGGTGCTCAAATACGAACTCAATCACCACTGCTAAAACACATCAATGATAATGCTGAAATTTGGATTGATATGTGGCGTAAACAGGTGGATATGAGTATAATACCATACTATATGTTTGTGGTTAGAGACACTGGTTCTAAACAATTCTTTGAGCTTCCTTTGGTCAGATGTTGGAGTATTTTTAAGGAGGCATATAGTCATGTTAGTGGAGTGTGCCGCACGGTAAGAGGTCCAAGTATGAGTGCAAAATTAGGGAAGATACAGGTGTTGGGGGTTGCTAATGTGAAAAATGAGAAGGTATTTGTATTGAGATTTCTGCAAGGTAGAAATATGAAATGGGTTGATGTGCCATTTTTTGCGAAATATGATGCCGCGGCCACTTGGTTCGATCAATTGGTGCCTGCTTTTGGTGAGGAAAAGTTTTTCTTCGAGCCATAAACACTGCAAATGCTTCAAAAAGACAGAAACACTTGCAGTGTGTTTCTGTCTTTTGAAGAGGCAGCTTAACGTGTGGTTGAGCTTTTATCTTACTGAACTGATAATTTCAAATGTGTTTGCTGTTGTGATCTTTTCGCAGTAGTGGCAGCGGAGTGTTATATCAACTTTGTTTACTACTGTGAATTTTGTGTCTATTTTTTCTTTGTTGGTGATACACATTGGATTGGCACAGTTGATATTGCCAGTGAAACTGTCGGGAACGCTAATGGTTTGTTTCTCAACTACTTCAAAATTTTCTATTCTGCTCACTCTAGCGTTTGGGGCAAATATTGCTATTTTGTCGAGGTTGTCTTTGTCGAGGCACATGTCGGAAACTTTTATTATGGCTTTTGTTCCTATGCGTCGGCTAGGCAGGTTTGTGCCAAAAGTTATGCGATTTTTGATGTTCTCTAGAGATAGAATACGCATCACTTTAAAAAGTGCGTCGGCAGGAATGTGGTCTATCACAGTGCCGTTTTCTATTGCGCTTACTTCAAGATATGTTTTCATTGCAATGATGTTTTAACTGAGATGATAGGTGGGGTGTGTTATTTAAATTACTCCTAACAGATGTGTTATGATTGCCATACGGGCGTAGACTCCGTTTGCTGCTTGATCGAAATAGTATGCCTTTGGTGAGTTATCAACATCTTTGTCTATCTCGTTCACGCGTGGTAGCGGATGGAGTATCTTCATGTTTGGTTTTGTATCCTCCAGCATCTTCGATTTCAGAATGTAAGTGTTCTTAACTCGCTCATATTCCATTAAGTCGGAGAAACGTTCGCGTTGAACACGTGTCATATAGATTATGTCGGCATTGCAAATTTCCTCCATAAAATCAGTGGTTTCTTTAAAAGGAACTCCACATTCATGTAGAAATAGCTTGTACTCATCTGGAAGTGTTAGCTCCTCTGGGGCAACAAATGTGAAACGCGCTCCAAAATGGCTCATGGCTTGGATCAGTGAGTGAACGGTGCGTCCATATTTCAAATCGCCAACCATCATGATATGCAGATTTGATAAGGTGCCTTGTGTTTTTATTATGGAATATAGGTCGAGTAGTGTTTGGCTTGGGTGTTGGTTCGATCCATCGCCTGCATTCACCACTGGCACTTTCGATACCTCACTAGCATAACGCGCTGCTCCCTCAATATAGTGACGCATCACTATCATATCGGCATAACCCGACACCATTTTTATTGTGTCGTGCAATGTTTCACCTTTCGACACACTAGTGTTTCCGCTGTCAGAAAAACCTATTACTCTTCCGCCCAATCTATTGATTGCAGTTTCAAAGCTGAGGCGTGTACGTGTTGATGGCTCGAAAAATAGGGTGGCGATAACTTTACCTTGCAGTAAACGTTCGTTTGGATTGGCTTCAAAGTGTGCAGCCAACTCCATGATTCTCACGATCTCATCTTTTGAGAAGTCGCCGATGGAAACAAGACTCTTATTCATAGATAATTCCAATTATATCTTTTAATTTTGCGACAAGAAGTTCGTATTTTGATTTGTCGATAAGTAACTTCATTGTTGATAAGTTGTCGAAATTCTGCTCAACAATTTTTGGTTGAATATCTTTTATCACTTTCATTATTGTGCCAATTTGTTCGTAACCAAATGTGACGTTCACCTCTACCTCTATTGCTCGTTCAACTATTTTGCCATTTGTAATGGCATCTAACGCAGCCTCTTTATATGCTTTTATCAATCCAGAAACACCAAGTTTTGTGCCCCCAAAGTAGCGAACCACAACCACCAACACGTTTGTGATCTCAGCAGATGATATTTGCCCTAGTATTGGTCTGCCAGCTGTTGAAGATGGTTCGCCATCGTCTACAACTCTTGTGGCTGATCCATCATGTCCTAGTTTCCATGCGTAGCAATGATGACGAGCATCGTAGTACTCTTTTTTTAGCTCCGTTAATATTTCAGCTATTTCTGCTTGTGACTCAACAGGGTAAGCAAAAGAGATAAATTTGCTACCTTTCTCTTTATAAAGACCTTGCGATATTCTCGTTATTGTTTTATAGCTATCCATATCACCACAAAGGTAGTTAAACCAAAATAAAACTGCAACATATATTCGCAAAACTAACGCTTTTTATTGAGGCTTCATATTGTTTGCATCTAGTCGATTGGTGTATTGTTGTACTATTGCTTTTATTCTATTTTCTAACGCTGCTTTTTGTGGGATAGGTTGTGAAGAAAGATCGGTTTTCAGAAGAGGATCTTTTTTACGATTGTAGAACCCAACTACTTTATCACCATTGAATTGTAGAACATAATCGCCCTCTATCAGTTGGAATGAGTCGCCACGATAGTTTACTGCAAAATGCGGTGCTTGCGGATTAAACATG
>JAVVZN010000177.1:0-4054 GCA_036650555.1 Rikenellaceae bacterium | reverse complement strand
ACATTGGCACATGCCCCTAAAAAATAATTTTAACAATACAGATACGTGGTAACATTTCGCGTATCTGTTTTTTTGATTTAAGATGAGTAGATGGTTTGCAATTGTGAATCCTGTTGCAGGTAATTGCAAGGGGCTCACAGATTGGCCTTTAATAAGCAAACAGTTGCGCGACAACCATATAGAGTACGATGCAGTATTTACTGAAAAGAAATATCATGCCACAGAACTATGTGTGGAGGCAGTAAATAAGGGTTATCGACAAATTATTGTTGTAGGTGGCGATGGCACGCTACACGAAACAGTGCATGGATTGTTTATTCAAAAATGTGTGGCATCAACCGATGTCACCCTTGCGGTTATTGCTGTTGGCACTGGCAACGACTGGATACGTATGTACGGTATTCCTCGAAAATATTCTGATGCGGTGAAAGCTATCGTGATTGGAAACACTTTTTTGCAAGATGTGGCTCGTGTAACATATTCGGAGGCTATGGTAGATCACACTCGCTACATGGCAAATGTTGCAGGTGTCGGATTTGATGCTGTGGTGAATCGTCGTTACAACAACCTTAAAGAGAGAGGCTATTACAGCAAATGGCTCTATGTGATGAGTCTTGTGATGACAATATTCAAATATAAATCGCTTCATTTCACAGTTTGTATTGATGGTGAAGAAGTTCTAACCCAGAAAGTGTTTACAGGTGCATTAGGCATAGGCAAATACAATGGAGGAGGAATGTTGCAAACTCCAAATGCTATTGCCGACGATGGTCTTATTGATGTCACAATAATAAAGAAGATGAATAACCTATCAATATTTGGTCATATTAAAAAGCTCTACAACGGAAATATATATGATGTTCCACAGTCAATGTTTTTTCGCGCTGCAAACATCACCATAGAGAGTGATCCTGTCTCTCCGTTGGAAGTTGATGGTGAGGCGTTAGGCTTTTCTCCTACCACATTTAGTGTTGTTCCTAAAGCACTCAAAGTAATTATAAAATAAAACAGACAGATTGTATTACTAATAATATGATATGAGCAAGCAAGGAAAGATTGTAATTGTTGATGACAACAAAAGTATATTATTTGCAGTAGAGATGTTGCTACGAGCTTATTTTGATGAAGTTATAACCTTAAATTCGCCGAAACAGCTTATCACCACTTTGCGTCAGAATTCCGACACCAATGTTGTGCTTTTAGACATGAATTTCACCTCTGGCATAAACACTGGCAATGAGGGTCTCTATTGGTTAAGTCAAATAAAAGAGCTGAATAGTGCTATACCTGTTGTTTTGTTTACAGCATATGCTGATATTGAACTTGCCGTAAGAGGGATCAAGGAGGGGGCAACAGATTTTGTTGTAAAACCTTTCGACAATGATCGTTTAGTGGCATCACTGCTATCTGCCGTGTCGCTAGGTAAATCGCAAAAGGAGTTGAAATATATCAAGGAGCTGAAACTTGAACTTACACGAGAATCATCAATGTATTGGGGTGAATCGCCCGACATGTTGAATCTACGTGAGATCATTAATAAAGTGTCGGTCACAGATGCTAATGTGCTTATTACTGGAGAAAATGGAACAGGTAAAGACATGTTAGCCAAAGAAATACATAATCTATCTCCACGTAACGAAAATATGTTTGTGGGTGTTGATATGGGTTCAATGTCGGAAACCCTTTTTGAAAGTGAGCTCTTTGGACATGTAAAAGGGGCTTTTACCGATGCACGCACCGATAGAATAGGTAAGATAGAAGTGGCTAATTTGGGCACTTTATTTTTGAATGAAATAGGTAATCTACCAATCCATCTTCAACCTAAACTACTTTCATCGCTCCAAAATAGGGAAGTGATACGCGTGGGAAGTAATCTGCCTATTGGTGTCAATATTCGTTTGGTATGTGCCACAAATCGCAATCTACATGAGATGGTTGATCGTGGCATGTTTCGTGAAGATCTTCTTTATAGAATAAACACAATTCAAGTTGAAATACCGCCTTTACGCAGTCGTATATGCGATATTGAGCCTCTCTCACGTATGTTTGTAGAGCGTTTTGCAGCAAAATATGGCAAGCAATGTACCGATATATCACCCAAAGTGGTAGAAAAATTAAAACAGCAACTCTGGCAAGGCAACATCAGAGAGTTGCAACATGTCATTGAAAAATCGGTAATATTATCGTCAGATAGTTCTCGTGTGATTGATGATATTGTTATTCAACGTGATGAACGCAATCAAACATTGCAAAACGATATAATGCAATCATTAACTCTCGAAAACATGGAAGAAAAATTGATTCGTCAAGCGTTGCGACAAAACGAAGAAAATTTATCGGCTGCCTCATCCGAATTGGGAATAAGTAGGCAGACACTTTATAATAAAATGAAAAAATACAAAATATAATGCTTCGTAGCACAAATTTCAAACTATTCGTGTTGCTCGTATTGCTTGTCATTCTGAGTATTATTCTCTATCGTTCTGTCGAGAAGTTGATGTATGTCGCGTCGGGAGTGACATCAACGTCTTTGTGTGTCGTTGTATTTATGATCATCAAAATATTTAATGCTGGAACATCAAAAGTTGCTTTCATGTTTGATTCATTGGAGAACAACGATTTTACATTTCGTTTTACAGATACTCAAGGAACAAAAAGTGAGAAGATATTCAACAGCTCTCTAAATAAAATTCGTAATCTTATGATTGAAACACGTAAGGAGATCATCAAACGTGAGAGCTATTATGAGTTGATAATGGAACGATCACAAAGTGGTTTTTTGGTGATTGATGATGATGGACGTATTTATAAATCAAATAGCTCGGCTTTATCACTGCTCGGTCTAAATGTTTTATCGCACATATCGCAGTTAAAGCGTGTTAGCGATGATCTGCCTTCGATTATTGAATCTCTTATGCCTGGTCAGAGAGTAGTTGCGAAAATTCAGAACGAACGCATGATCACGTCTATATCTCTAAACTCTGCAACTTTCTATTCATATAATAAAAAGTTGAAAATTATTGTTATAGACAACATTTCCGATTTTTTGGAACAAGAGCAAATTGAGTCGTGGATGCGTCTGACACGCGTATTGACACATGAGATAATGAATACCATAACTCCAATTTCATCGTTAAGTAGCACGCTGCTAACTTTTGATAAATCACAGTACGACCAAATAAGATTGGGGCTCGACACCATCCATAGCACCAGTAAAAACCTTATCTCTTTTGTAGATTCATATCGTAAGTTCACCCGTATTCCTCAACCCGACATAAGTTGTATTGATTTATGTGTTATGTTTGAACGAATTAAGACGTTGCTCGATTACGAGGTGACATTCAATATGGCATCAAACGACATGCACATTAATGCCGATGAGAGTTTAATAACACAAGTGCTTGTAAATCTTATTAAAAATGGTTACGAGGCATCGGGAAATGTCATGGTTGATGCCTTAACAGATGTAAATGGCAAGGTACTGATCACCGTCACCGACACAGGCGATGGAATATCTCCTGAGGTAATAAACGATATATTCACTCCGTTTTTCACTACTAAAGAGGGAGGTTCAGGGATAGGACTAAGCCTATCAATGCAGATCATGCGATTGCATGGAGGATCTTTGATACTTGGCAAATCAAAAGATGGTTACACTCAATTCACTGCCAAATTTTCTTAATAATAGCTTTGAAAGCTTATCGTCAGTTTGCTATTATTGGGTAACCGTCTCCACGATAACGTATAAAAAAACCAAACCCTCCGTGAAGTGCACCCCAAAAGTTAGACAAAAAACTTTTGGGGTGCATTTTTATGTATAGACGGCACAGTTTTGAAGAAAAGCTTAACATTGTAACTAAAATCCAGAACGGTATTCCTCTGGATCGTGTAGCTGCGGAATATAGTATAGACCGTAAGATGGTGCATGAATGGTTACACAAATATGAATTACATGGTGAATCAGGGTTGCAAAAACAAAGCAATGTAAAGGCTACATATGAAATAAAGCGAGAAGCCGTATTGTTATTTTTAGATAAAGGCCTACCTTTGTCCG
>JAVVZN010000176.1:0-4117 GCA_036650555.1 Rikenellaceae bacterium | reverse complement strand
CCTCTGTAGGGTTAGCTTGTAACCAAGTTCTCAATCCCTCTGCATTTTGAGGGGATAATGGGCAAATCGAAGATATGGATCAATGGCACTCTCTTATGTCAGCATTTCGATGGGTATCTTCCTGCGGTGGTAGATGTTACCGATCATCTATCGTACGATAAGAAAAATGTGGTGGCAGTGGTTGCTGATAATAGCGACGACGGCTCGTACCCTCCAGGCAAACCGCAATGGGCGTTGGATTTCACCTATTTTGGCGGAATATATCGAGATTGCTATCTTATTAGTCATGGCAAAACATATATCACCGATCCTACTATGGCAAATGAAATTGCAGGGGGTGGCGCATTTGTTTACACCACGAAGGTAGATGAGCTGGAGTCGATTTTGGGGGTGAAGGTGCATATAAAAAATGAATCGTCTCGCACAACAAAGGCACGAGTATGTTTTACATTAAAAGATAATGATGGTAATATTGTGGCATCGTCGAGCCAACCCACATCTATCGCTACTGGCAAATCAACCCACACCACTGGTGCTCTGACAGTTAAAAATCCTAAACTATGGAGCCCGGAATCTCCATATAGATATGATCTGGAAATATCTGTCAAAGATAGTAAAGCCATAGTGATTGATGGCATGACTATGAAGGTAGGAATTAGATCGGTGGATTATAAAGCTGGCAAAGGGTTGTATATCAATGGTAAACGCTACGTAGATAAGTTGGTTGGAGTAAATCGTCATCAAGAGTTTGCTGTGATTGGCAATGCAGTGCCAAATTCGTTACACTTGCGCGATGCCATAAAGCTTAGAGATGCAGGTGTTAGAATTGTGAGATGCACTCAATATCCGCATGATCCTGCATTCTTGGATGCTTGCGATGATCTAGGAATATTTGTGTTATTACCGATTGCGGGATGGCAATATTGGAGCGATGAGCCGATCTTTGCTGAGCGCGTTTATGCACATATACGTAGTTTGGTGCGACGTGATCGCAACCATCCATCGTTATTATATTGGGAACCGGTGCTCAATGAAACCAATTTTCCTATTGATTACTCTAAGAAAGCAAAGCAATGTGTGGATGAGGAGTTTCCATACAATAAAGCGTGGAATGCAATTGATCCGGGTTCAAAGGGTAGTGAGATATTTCCTGTGATATTCACCCATCCACAATCAACCTCGACAGGTATAAAAACCACTTATAATGCCTCATATATTGATCCTGAGAAGATGTATTTCACTCGTGAGTTTGGCGATAACGTTGATGATTGGAATGCGCACAACTCAAACAGCCGCACTCATCGCTCATGGGGTGAATATCCTATGCTGAAACAAGCAGTGCATTATGCCTCACCCGATTATTCTTTCACATGTCTGGAAAATCTCTATGGATCGGATTTTTATCACATTGGAGGCACTCTTTGGCACGCTTTCGATCATCAGAGAGGTTATCATAGTCAGGCGTTTTATGGTGGAATAATGGATGCGTATCGTCAGCCAAAAACATCATACTACATGTTTATGTCGCAGCGTCCTGCTTATAAAAACCCTAACATAAAAGCTCAAACAGGTGCTATGGTGCATATTGCACATGAAATGACACCATTCTCGCCAGAAGATGTCACCGTCTACTCAAATTGTAGTCAGGTAAGGCTAACCGTGTTTGCAGGTGGCAAGCAATATCTTTATGATCGCTCTTCAAGCGCGTTGAAGATGCCATCACCAATAATCGTGTTCAAAGATGTGTTTAAGTTTATGGAGTTGAAGGCTCTATCGAGAGCCGGTAGACAAAACGACGTGTATATGTTAGCCGAAGGTTTGATTGATGGTAAGGTTGTGGCAGTGCATAAAGTGGTGCCATCTCGACAACCAGTAAAATTGCAATTACGCATAGATGATGATTCTACTACGCTTAAAGCCGATGGATCTGATGTTGTGACTGTGATTGCCGAGCTCACCGACAAAGATGGTGTTGTAAAACGACTTAATAATTACAGCGTGAAATTCACTGTTGAGGGAGAGGGACGACTGCTATCTGATACAACGTGGAGCAAAAATGTGGTGAAAGTATCGTGGGGAAGTGCTCCGATAATGCTGCAATCCACCACTAAAGCCGGTGCGATAAAGATTCGTGCTGAGTTATCACATAAAGGTATAAATGCAATTGCTCCTGCTGAAATTATCTATAAATCGGTTAAGTCAGACATGAAATTCATTAATGGTGATGATGTTAATGCCAATAACAAAGCACAAAACACTCTCTCGTCAGAAAAAAAGTCGATAGCTGATCTTATAGAAGAAAATAATAGGTTGAAAAAGGTGATAGCAGATGAGGAGCTACGCAAAGTTGAAAACCAGCAAGAGAGCTTCGGTGAGCAACGTTAGTGTTTGGATTCAATAAATTAACTCTCAAATCTGTGAAATGTGTGCCGTTTTTGTGGAAAGTAATCCTAAGGCACTTTTTCAGCATCGACTAATAAGAGAAATCTAGCAGCAACCCAACAACTTCACCGTAAGATCCACTGCCGCTACTGATGTTGTTGGCTTTAAGAAATTTATCGTAAACATAACCTTGAACGGAGCCCAAAGTTTTGCTATACATTGCAGAGTAATGGGCTCTTTCATGTCGGCGTAGTGTGATTATCTTAGGGTTGATTCTTGCCACCAACTCTTTTAAAGCCTCCTCACCAAGGGTGGAGTAGACCGATGATAGTATGTGGGGCAACACGCCATAGTAGCCACTAAATCTGATGTTTTGATTATAAGAATTACTACACACCAAATATGCCATAAGATTTGCCTCTGCCTCAGAGGTTACTCCTGCCCTGTGGGCTGCCTCATGGGCAAACGTAAATGGTTTCGACACATCAAATAGCTCCTTGTTTATGTGGTACTCTCCAAAGAATGGATTGAAATATCCGCTTACTCCGAATTTCATCATAAGTGCCGAACTGATCATCGGTTTAAAGCCGTTTTTAGGCGGATTAATCAAGCTAAATCGTGGAGATATCTCTTCGTATGCCTCAATGATTTCTTCCTTGTAATCGGGCATGTGATGAGGATTGTAGTTTTTGAATGCTGTGTTCATACAGTTTACAAATCCTTCGGCAAATATCTTAAATTCCTCTTTAGAACAGTTCTTATGCTCGGTTTGTGTGCGAACATAAATATCATGTCGATAGTAGTTGAGCCCCCACGATACGTAAAACCATATAAATAGTGCTAAAATAGCTATCGTAAAAATTGCCAGACGTTTTAAAAATGGAATTTTGAATATAAAAAACAGAATAATGAGTGTTGAGATAAGCGTAACAATCATTAGATCACCGATAGAAAATGGAAATATTGAGCCGAAAAAAGAGGATACAGACGATACAATGGGGTATATGTTTTGTGAGTACCATTCTCCCGCAAACTGTTGTAGGAGAATGATAATCGCAATTGTAATTACTTCAATAGTAAGTATTCGTTTCACCATGTAAGAAGTGGCGTAAGAAGCTATCGTTTAAATTTACTGCATAATCTTTTTATGCACGTTTATATTAGAAATTGGAATAGGTTAGGATTATCATTAATATAATCATAAACGAATCCATTCTCTTTCATCCTCTTTATCAACGGTTCAAAGTCATCTTTATTTTGTAGCTCAACACCAATCAGTGCAGGACCTTGCTCTTTGTTAGTCTTTTTAGAATAAGAGAAATGTGTGATGTCGTCGTGCTCGCCAAGAACTTGTTGCACAAATGTGAGTAGCGCTCCCGACCGTTGAGGAAAGCGTATTATAAAGTAGTGTTTCAATCCTTCGTATAGCAATGAACGTTCGCGAATCTCTTCGGTACGAGTGATGTCGTTGTTGCTTCCACTAACCACACACACCACATTTTTGCCTTTTATCTCATCTGCAAACTGATCTAAAGCCGCAATAGAAAGTGCTCCAGCAGGTTCGCACACAATAGCACTCTTGTTGTAAAGTTCAAGAATTGTGGTGCTCTTTGGTGATTCTCATGCAAAGTTTTGGGAAATTGTTAAAGAGGTGCAACGCAAAATAATTGCTGTACATGTTTTTGCAGGTACAGAAATGAAAATTGATCAATATGCGGCAGGTTTTGGTACGGTT
>JAVVZN010000175.1:0-4119 GCA_036650555.1 Rikenellaceae bacterium | reverse complement strand
GGCACTTCTTACCACAACAATGACATATATGCAAAATGTGATCGTGGCCCTTGAAGAGGCAGGCATGCGTGGAAAGGTGAAAGTGATGGTAGGTGGTGCACCAATAAATGAGAAATTTGCGCTCTCAATAAGAGCCGATGGTTATAGTAGTAATGCAAATGCTGCTGTGGCTCTAGCAAAAAAATTAATGCAAGCATAATGGAAACAATTGAGCTTAAATTCAGCGATATAGATTTCGATGAGAGTGAGATATTCAAGGCGTTGTATGGTAGTACAACGCCAAATGCCGAGATTGTTGATATATTCAATCATCTACTATCGAAAGCAAGTGAGATATGTCGTCCTCGTTTTTGCTCAAAAAAGCTTAACGGCAGCGTAGTAAATTCAACACAGATAGCAATTGATGGCAAGTTGTTTACTACCGGACGCGTCATCAGCACAGCACTACATGGCTCAGAGGCATTTTATCTTATTGTAGCAACAGCAGGTAGAGAGTTCAACTCTTGGCTACACTCTCCAGAGATCAGTAACGACATAATCTACGCATATATTGCCGACGCAATAGGAAGTGAGATAGCTGAGGCAACAGTGCGTAAGGCCTACAACACAGTGAGTAGCGTTGCAGATCAAAAGCTTACCAACTCATATAGCCCCGGATATTGCGGATGGCATGTGCGTGAGCAGAAAGCTTTTTTTGATTTCTTCCCCGATTCACCATGCGGCGTTACTCTCAGTGATAGCTGCTTAATGGATCCGATAAAATCGGTGACAACAGTGGTTGGCACAGGTGAGTTGGTTGAAAAAAAACCTTATGGTTGCAACATATGTTTTATGAAAAATTGCTTTAAGAAGCGATTATAATTTGTTATTATGTCAAAAATAAATATGAAAGAATGGGTTGCAGAGATAACCAAATCAAAAAAGGTTGCCGCAATTCCAATAATGACACACCCAGGCATTGAGATGATCGGAAGAAGCGTTGAGGAAGCTTGTAAAAGCGGTAAAATTCATTCCGAAGCAATAATCGCACTGAACAAAAGTTTTGATGCAGCCGCCTCAACAGTGATAATGGATCTAACGGTTGAAGCTGAGGCTTTTGGCGCTGAGATCAATTTCACTAAGCACGAAGTCCCATCGGTGGTTGGCAGGGCTCTCACATGCTATGATGATGTGGCAGCATTAGAGATACCATCTCTCAACAAAGGACGTTTGCAAGAGTATATCTTGGCTAACAAACTATCTGCTGAGGCAATAACCGACAAACCTGTGTTTGCAGGAGCCATCGGACCCTACTCCCTTGCTGGACGTCTTTATGACATGACCGAGATTATGATGGCAATATATATTGAACCCGACACCGTAAAACTCCTACTCGACAAATGCACCACATTTCTGATTAACTACATAACGGCTCTAAAGGAGAGCGGAATAGGCGGTGTGGTGATTGCAGAACCCGCATCGGGGCTGCTCTCTGGCCACGACTGTGCCACATATTCATCTACATATGTAAAAAAAATAGTAGATGCTTTGCAAGATGATTATTTTACAGTAATTTTACATAATTGTGGAAACACAGGTCACTGCACAGATGCAATGTTGCAGTCGGGTGCAGCAGCATACCACTTCGGCAATAAGATCGACATGGCAGATGCACTTGCCAAAATTGAGAGCAATTTTATGGTGATGGGAAACATAGATCCTGTTGGGGTCATGCAGCAGATGAGCCACATAGATGTCTACAAAGAAACATCATCTCTTCTGGAGCGATGCGGCACCTATCCAAATTTTGTGATCTCCACAGGTTGCGACACACCTCCTTTAGTTCCCAAAGAGAACATTGTGGCTTTCTACAAAGCGGTGTCAGACTACAATAATAAAATTTAGCAAGGAAGAACTATGAAGAACGAGAAAATTTTCAATACATTCAACGATGCTCTGCAAAATATTGATTCTAAGCAGCTTGCAGAGGTATTCAGATTTAAGTCGTTCAAAGCAGACGAAGTGTTCAAAACACATTCTCATAGCCGTATAGAGATAGATTATGTAAAAAAAGGGCGATGCACAATGGTTATTGAAGATAAAACCATTTGTTTCTCGGAAGGTGAGATGGTGATTATCTTCTCAAACGTTGATCATAGTTTCACCTCCGGAGCGAGAGGATGCACGTTGATGCAACTAGAGTTTCTACCCGATATCTTTGATAATTTCGAAAATCTTGTTGATGATAATGCTAAAGAGAGCATCACTAGCTCAGCTGCAAAACGCATGTATCTGAAACTTGTAAACAACAAAGAGATAACAACATCAGTGCAGGCAATCCTAACCGAACTATCAACAAATCAACCCAACAAAAACCTCATGATAATAATGTACTACGGCATGTTGCTGGTGTATATATATAGAAAACTCAATGAGGTATTTATTGTTGATTGTAAAAACTCAACTCTCTATAAAATTGTGCAACACATACAAGAAAACTACATAGAACAGCTTAATGTGAGCGATATAAGCCGACAATTCGACTTGAATGAGCGATATATGCGCAGCTTATTTGCTAAACACATCGGCATGTCGCCAAACGACTACATCAACAAAGTAAGGATAGACAAAGCAATAGAGCTACTTGCCGACTGCAATTCCGACCTCTCCATCAAAGAAATATCTTATATGTGTGGCTTTCACACGCCACAATATTTCTCTAGAATATTTAAACAAATGACAGGTCTGCCGCCTAGCAAATGCGGACGACGACAAATATAACACTATTATGAAATTTGAAACCATCGACATCATAGTATTTGTCACCTATTGCTTTATTGTGATAGGCTTGGGACTATGGGCATCACGCGATAAAAAAGGTGTAAAAAAGAACGCCAACGACTACTTCATGGCAAGCAAATCACTTCCATGGTGGGTGGTTGGAGCATCTATCATAGCTGCCAATATATCGGCAGAACAATTTATAGGCATGTCGGGTTCGGGGTTCGCAATTGGCATGGGGATCGCCACCTATGAGTTTATTGCGGCATTAGGATTGGTGATTGTGGCTGTTTTTTTTCTACCTATATACATGAGAGCCAAAGTGTACACCATGCCAGAGTTTCTGGAACAACGATTTGACAAGCGTGTAAAAACCACTCTTGCAATATTTTGGCTAGCCGTCTTTGTGTTTGTAAATCTAACATCAATATTATATCTAGGCGCGTTAGCAATAAAAAACATGATGGGCATAGATTTAATATGGGGAGTTGTAGGTTTAGCATTTATCGCTGCTGTATATTCAATCTATGGAGGATTAAAAGCTGTGGCTTGGACCGATGTGATTCAAGTTATATTTTTGATCGGCGGCGGATTAGTCACCACCTACGTGGCGCTATCAATTCTCGGACATGGCAGCGTCATGGCAGGTATTAACGACCTATGGCAGAAAGTAGGCACTGAATCGGCTAACAACCGTTTTGATCTCATCTTAGATAAAAGCCATCCGTTCTATAAAGATCTTCCCGGACTAGGTGTCATCATAGGAGGTTTATGGGTGGCGAATTTGTATTATTGGGGTTGTAATCAATATATCATACAAAGAGCATTAGCTGCCTCGTCGCTTGATGAGGCACAGAAAGGATTGGTATTCGCAGGATTTATAAAATTAATATTGCCAATTATAGTGGTTGTCCCAGGCATTGTGGCTTTTGTGCTTGTCAGCGAAGGACGTTTAGATGGCATTAATGTTGCCGACGATGCCTACCCAGCACTGTTATCACTCGTTCCGTCAGGCATCAGAGGCTTAGCTTTTGCCGCTTTGGTGGCAGCAATAGTGAGTTCGTTAGCATCTATGATGAATAGCATCTCCACTATCTTCACTATGGATATTTTCAGAGAATTTATATCACCAAACGCATCACAAACCAAACTAGTGAGCGTGGGAAGATTATCAAGTGTTGTGGCACTACTAATAGCCATAGTGGTTGCACCAGCATTAGGAAATCTAGATCAGGCTTTTCAATTCATACAAGAGTTCACAGGGTTTGTCAGCCCTGGCGCATTAGCAATATTTCTAACTGGTTTCTTCTACAAGAAAGCCACCGCAAATGGAGCTTTATCTGCCGCATTAGCCACCTT
>JAVVZN010000174.1:0-4134 GCA_036650555.1 Rikenellaceae bacterium | reverse complement strand
TGGTGCAACCAGAGATCACCGACATGTGGCTACCTATGGAGGGCGTGGCACACAACATTGCAATAATAAATATTGAAAAGAGCTACGCAGGTCAACCGCAGAAAGTTGCAGCATCACTTTGGGGTGCAGGACAGATGATGTTCAACAAATTTTCACTGATCACTTCTCTACCTGCAAACAAAAGCATACGCAACCTTACCGACCTAAAGTCGGTAATAAACAGCATTGACATAGAACGCGACACCACCATAATGCAAGGCACGCTTGATATTCTCGACCATACAAGTCCTGAGATTGGCAAAGGTGGCAAGTTATCAATTGATGCCACAGCAGAGCAAACACCTTTTACCGAGGAGCCAAAATATGAAGTTCCAAAAGATCTGCCATCCAATATCGACACCTCATTAGCCAAAGATGGATGGCAAACACTAATATGCCACACAAAAACAATCACCTCTTTCAAAGAGTACGCAGAGCAGACAATAGATCGCCACTCAATGAACGGAGTGAAATTTATTATCATATTAAATGAGAATATGGCTCCTTTTACCATAAGTGAGAAGATATGGCTACTATGTTCAAACTGCGATGCCAAACGCGACACCCACATATATAAAGGGGTGTTAATTCTCGATGGTAGGATAAAAGCTGGAGGCGTAAATGGGTTCAACCGTAGATTTCCGAATATTGTGACCCTAGGTGAAAACTGCATATCATCAAGATACGAATCGTTAAACAGCGGCGATAGTGCCCAGTACAAATATGAAGATGAAACAACTGTTATTCACTAAGCCAGAGAGAGATGCCATTCTACTGCTATGTGCCGCAATACTAATCATTACAGTGGTGGTGCGTGTAACAATTCGCACCGAAAACCCCAATAAATCAACTGTTCTCGACCACCCCGACACAATAAACGTGGAGAGAGCCGACACGGTGGTAAAAATCAACAAGAAAGATAGTGAAAATTTGATACTTTATAATTTTTGATTATATTTGCACACTGTTTTATCAGCGAATTAACGCTGTTTAATTGAAGGGAGAGTTCTAGCCTATTAGCATATAAGCACCTACATACAAAACAACAGCTGCCAAATATCAATGTATATTGGGCATAAATTAACGAATTTATTAAAATAATAATATTATAACAAATTACAGTCATGATAATAATGCCAATCAAAGAGGGCGAAAACATAGAAAGAGCTCTTAAAAAATTCAAAAGAAAATTTGAAAAAACAGGTGTAATGAAAGAATTGCGTGCGCGTCAGCAATTTACAAAACCATCTATCGCAGGTCGCCAACAAAGACGTAAAGCTATCTACGTAAAACAACTTCAACTAAACCAAGAAGACATCTAAGAAGTTGTTTCGCTTACAAAATAGTGTCTACTAAAAAATAAAACGGTGATAGATGATTTTATAAAATACATACTAGCCGAAAAACAATACTCAAAACTGACAGCACGTGCTTATAAAGACGACATCTGTCAGTTTTGTCTATTTATGGGCATTGAAGATTACGCTAATTTCAATCCCAAAGAAGTAAGCCATAAAACTATACGCAGCTATGTCATGGCAATGCGTGAGAAAGGGTGTGCGGCAACCACAATAAACCGCCGAATTTCATCGCTGCGATCATTTTTCACCTACCTCCTACGTGCCGAGCTAGTAGAGTCCGACCCAACAGCTCAGGTGACAGCAATGCGCACATCGCACCGACTACCACACTTCGTTGAGAAGAGCAAGGCCGACTCACTTCTAAATGTTTGCACAGATATATCCGATGATTTTGCCACCGAGCGCGACACCATAATCATGATGCTCTTCTACACCACAGGCATGCGACTTGCCGAATTAGTAGGTGCAAACATATCCGACATTGACATTGATTCACGCCAGATAAAGATAAGAGGGAAAGGCAACAAAGAACGCATATCTCCTCTACCATCAATTCTGATACCTAAGCTAACAGCCTACATACGCCTTCGCCATGAGCAACCAAAATCCGACTTAGCACCGTTAATCTTATCCGACACCGGCAAGAGAGTGTCGCGTAGCAAAGTCTACAACACAGTGAATCAAGCATTAACCATATTAGGTGTAGATGGCAAGAAAAGCCCACATGTTCTACGCCACACATTTGCTACCCACCTTTTAGGTGCAGGAGTAGGCATTGAAAGTGTGAAAGAGCTACTAGGCCACGAAAACCTATCAACAACACAAATCTACACCCACAACTCAATTGAACAACTTAAATCTGTGTTGAAGAAATCACATCCTCGAAAGTAACCATCAGTTGTAAGAACTAACCTAACCAATAATATTTATATGAAAAAGAAATGGATATTTTTAGCAAGCCTTTTGTTTTCGGCTAATCTGTTTGCACAAAACACTGTTTTGAAACATAACGGATGGGAATGTAACATATCAAATAAAGGGACATTAGAACAAATTGTTTTTAAGAATGTGCAACACAATGACACAATCCACTTTTTTAAAGATAAAGGATATGCAGGTCCTAGCTTTTACGCCAACTTAGGCAAGTCTGACATCACAGCACAATGGATACCAGATGGCCGTAACTCCTTTCGTGCAACTATCAATGATGTTGAGTGTTGTTTGTTGTACAAAGAGTGGAAAGGAGAACCAGCAATAGAAGTCACGTTAGAAAACAAAGGCAATGTTCCTTTTCAACCAGTAAAAGCAGGGTTGAAATTGGGAATTGATACATATATGGATAAATATCCTGATTGGTTTGGAAAATACTTTCCAACGCTGATGATGAACGAAAAGACACATTTTTATGGTTATCTTCAATCTCCATCTGGAAACATGCTAGCTGTCGTTTCACCTCAACCGATAGCCTCATGGAGCGTAGACTACAATCTGGGTTATCAAGATCCTGCCCCACATTGGTTTATGGGTCATCGCATTGAGTCAATGAATTTAGATCTGATGAATGCACTGCCTCTGCCTAGTCATAACCCACAAGATCTATGGATGCTCCAGCAAGGAGAAACAAAGAGATGGATAATAGCTTTTATAAACATCAATGCGTCAGATAAATTTGAAGAGATAGTTCATAAAGTGGCTTCAGTACCGATGATTCGCATGTCGCAAACCGCATACCAACCCGGTCAAAGAGCTTCTTTTGAGGTTCTTGCCATATCACCCAACGTGAAAGTAGAAGATAGCAATGGAAAATCCATTCAAGTATCGGTAAAAAACATATCACAAGAGATCTCAGAGGTGTCGTGCGTATTGCCTGAAGTGGGACTATACACAGTGAAGGTAACCGATGGAGACAAATGTGCCGAGGGAGTGCTTTCAGCACGCAGTTCTTGGCAATGGACTATGCAACAAGCAAGAAAAGGAGCATTTAAATATAAGCAAAAAGCAACATCACATATTGAGAGTTGGTATGGTTTCTACTCCTCATTCATCGCAGCAAAGTATTTCCCAGACAAAAAATTAGATGAGGCTTTATCTAACCGTTTTAATTATTTGTTTGGACTGTTGCATGATTCAGTGAAGATGCAACCTTTGTATTATGCCTCTCGCATACAAAACACTTCTGGCACGATTAGTCTTTTAGTCGATAAGTATGAGGCATACGGTGACGTAGAAGATATAAAGAACGCATCGCGTCTTGCCGATTGGTTGATTAACACATGGCAACGTAAAGATGGAGCATACGTCAATCACAACACTGTATATACTAGTGTTGTGTATGTGGCAAAGAGCATACTGGAGCTGGCTTTGGCAGAGCGTGAATTGGCAAGCAATGATAGTGCGTGGCGAGAGATAGCAGATCGCCATTATGATTCTGCAAAACGAGCAATAGACCAACTAGTAGCCTCGCAAGGTAATTTTGAAACTGAAGGAGAATTGACTTTCGAAGATGGCATGATCTCTTGTTCAGCATTGCAGATTGGAATGCTTGCCTTGATGCAAAAAGATGAAAAAGAGCGACAACACTACGCAGATGCTATGTTACAAATACTAAACAGTCATGATTGTTTAACACAGCTACGTGTGCCCGACTCACGTCGCCGCGGAGGAACAATGCGTTACTGGGAGGCTCAATATGATGTACAGATGCTGCCTAACATGTTTAATTCACCTCACGGAT
>JAVVZN010000173.1:0-4136 GCA_036650555.1 Rikenellaceae bacterium | reverse complement strand
GTAATCCTAAGGTACTTTTTCAGCGACGACTATTCTATTTTTACCTCTTCAATATCCACTGACTCCCCTTCTGCCGACTCATCAATCACAGTTTCAGTATTAACTTTAAGTAGAGCTTCGTAGGCTATATTCTCAGTGACCACGAAAGCGGTAGGAAAAGCAGTTTTAATTTTCCCCCACAACGCCACTGCCTCTAAACGAGTAAGAAAATCGCCAACTGTAACTTTGAAATATGGAGGCACATAATCAATGTATGTGCTCATATATGGATACAACAATTTAAACCTTTCTACTGCCGATGCAGCATCATTACGCGAAGTTTGCTTGTTGTCGAAAAATATACGCACTCTGAAACCACGAAACTTATCAGATGGCAAAACAGAAGACGACTTTGCAGCTGTCACATCACCACTAATAACCACACGTGATCCGAGATCATTAACTTTTGATAACGACTCAATAATAGCATCATTTTGTGCATTAGATACAAAAGCTGAAAATATCAATACAATAATTAAATATATACGTTTCATCTATCTTTTTAATAAATTATTAATATTCATTCCTGTAACTCTCTCAACCTCACTAGCTGTAAGATTATCGAATTTATACCTCTTTGATATTATGCACGACTTAACCTTTACACTAACATTATATTTCAATCGTTTTGCATTCAAAACAATCGCTGCCGCACCAAAAAAACCGCCATTGATTTTGACTCTAATTGGTAATAATAGATCGTTATTTTCGCCTTTTCTCACCTTTACCGCATCACTTAGCGACACACTAGCATAAACCTTATCGCCATTCACAGCCTCTATCGACATCTCTTTTAGAGAAAATGTACGCGCATTGTTTTCAACATCAACAGTGACATCAAGTAGCACATTTTCGACCCCTGTGTTTTTAATTTGTATATTTTTGACCTCTTTAAATTGAATGTCGTTGTAGTCCACACACGAAACCATCGTTAAAAGAGCAAAAAGCCCAATAAAAAAATTTCTCATCATTAAACTATTAATGTTTTTCAGCACTATATATTGTGGCAATTGCTCCACATAATTCTCTCTTTTTACAATTCACATAACCAACCTTACACATCAGCGACAGAAATTTATCACCGCTTGGAAATTCTGTAACCGACTGAGGCAGATATTTATATGCAAAATCACTTTTCGATGTTGCTTTACCGATAAGAGGTAATATTTTAGTGAAATAAAAGTTGTAGACTCCTCTGAAAATTGGATTTGTTGGTATTGACAACTCCAAAACTACGATCGTTGCTTTTGGCTTAACCACCCTTAGCATCTCTGATAATCCCAACTCCAGATTTTCAAAATTTCTCACTCCAAATGCCACTGTTAGCGCGTCGAAACTATTATCTACATAACTTAAACAAAGAGCATCGTCGATTGTGAAAGTTATTTTGCCCGACAATCTTTTTTTTGCAGCCTTATCTCGCGCCACTGCAAGCATACCTTCAGATATATCCACACCGTGGATCTGAGCATCTGCAATATTACGAGCCATAGCAATCGACAGATCACCTGTTCCTGCTGCTATATCCAATATTTTTTTGGCGCCACAACCTTTTATAATTTTAACAACCCTTCTACGCCAAATTTTATCAATTCCCATTGATAATAAATGATTCAAAAGATCATATGAGGGGGCAATAGAGTTAAACATTGCCGCTATTTTATCTTTACTTTTGTCGGTTATCATCAAGATTTAAATAATGTAAAGCATCTGTATTTAATTAAATTTTATGCTCTTATGTGGCGACATCTTTGAGATAATCTTCACAGGCACAACCTGCAATAAGATAAGCGAAACAAAGCTAATCACCGCCACGCTACAAATATACAAATAATTTATCTTTATAGGAACATAACTCAAAAAGTAAGCCTCCGATGAAAGTGTTAGTATTTTAAAATGAAGTTGAATCAGAGAGAGCCCTAACCCAATTACCACCCCAATCACCACACCGGTAATGACTATATACATAGAGCGATACAAGAACACACGTTGTAGATCGGCATTACGCATGCCAATGGCTTTGAATATTCCAATCATAGAGCTTTTATCAATAAGGATAATCAACATCATGGCTATCATATTGAAAGCAGCAACAAAAATCATTATTATCATGACCACCCAAATATTCATATCTTGAAGATTGAGCCAATCAAAAATACGTATATACTCTTCAGTTATTGGAACCACCATAGTTGGTTGCTCGTCTGGCACATTATCAAAAACAATTTGTTCCAACGGATCCAAATATTTTCCAATAGATGCAAGATCGTCGGTGACAATTTCAAAACCTGTCACTTCATTATCTTTAAACCCACTCACACGATTAGCCACACGAATATCGCCAATTATCATTGTGCCATCAAATTCAGCAAGCGAGGTTTGAAACACCCCCCCAACACTAAGACGATCACGAAATACATTTTCACCAGAGATAAACATCATCTCAAACTTATCACCCAGTTTGAGGTTCATCTCTGAAGCTAGTGTTTTTGAGATAAGTATCTCTTTCGACTTTATGCTATCGGAAAATAAAGGAACAGCTCCTTCTACTAGGTTCTCTTTGAAAAACTCCATGTCATAGCTACCATCCACCCCTTTGAGCACCACCCCTTTGATGCCTTCATCGGTTTTCATCACCCCACCTTTAGCCGTAAACGGCATTACCGAACGCACAAACGACATTGCTCTCAAGCTATCCACATAAGCAAGATCACCGTCGATAGGTGCACCGCTACGGTTGTCAAGCGCCACAACTTTGAAATGCGAGGCAAACCCAACAACTTTCGATGTTATCTCACTTTTAAAACCAACTATTATGTTTATCGCAATAATCATTACCGCCACACTGATAGCAACGCTAAGTGTAGCAATACGTATCATAACCCTTCCATTTGTGGTGGAAGATGATGACGAAATGCGCCGTGCAATAAAAAAATTCAAGAAATCTACATACATATTCGACAAAAATAGATATTTTTGTGGTAAGTTTATTTAAGAAAATAGAAAATGAATAAAAAAAGAGCAATCATCACTGGTGCAACATCAGGCATCGGCAGAGCTATATCGCTGAAACTAGCATCGTTAGGTTACGATATTGTGATCACCGGACGCAGAGTTGATCGGTTGAAAGAATTAAAATCAATATTAGAAAAAGAGTATAACTGCCAAATTATAGCTCTTAATTTTGATATACGTAATTTTGATGAGTGTAAAAAATCGCTAGCCACCCTACCTGCCGAATTTCTAGCAGCCGATTTACTTGTGAACAACGCAGGCTTGGCAGCAGGACTAGAACATATATACGAAGGTGATCTAAGCGATTGGAACGCTATGATTGACACCAATATAAAAGGGGTGCTACACATAACAAGACTCATATCTCCACATATGATTGAGCGTTGCAAAGGTCATATCATAAATTTGGGATCTATTGCTGGTATTCAAACATATGAAAACGGCGGAGTGTATTGTGCCTCAAAACATGCACTACACGCCCTATCGCAAAGCATGCGCATCGACATGTTGAAATATGGAATAAAAGTAACAGAGATACGTCCAGGTATGGTTGAAACCGAATTTTCATTAGTTCGTTTTCATGGTGATGCAGATCGTGCAAATGGGGTATATAAAGGTGTAACCCCACTTAGTGGCGAAGATATTGCATCTGTTGTAGAATATGTTGTAACTTTGCCCGATCATGTGAATATAAACGACATAGAGATCATGCCAAAAGCACAAGCAAACGCTTTTTACACCCATCGTAAACAATAAACACCCACTTTTTTTTGTTATTAATAGTAGAAATTATTTAATTTAAAATTGATATAACATGGTTATGAATCCCGGATTTATTTTGATAATCCTTATTGCTGTCGTAGGTATGGCAGTACAATACAAATTGAAAAGTGTATTTGAGAAGTATTCAAAGGTGGCTTTTCCAGGTCATCTCACAGGACGTGAAGTTGCCGAGAAGATGTTACGCGAAAATGGAATTACAGATGTAAAGGTAATAAGCACCTCTGGTCAGCTCACCGACCACTTCAACCCAGCAAACAAAACTGTGAATCTAAGTGAGTCGGTCTACAACACAGTGTCGG
>JAVVZN010000172.1:0-4174 GCA_036650555.1 Rikenellaceae bacterium | reverse complement strand
AAAAGGGTTGCGCATGATAGGACAGGGCATGCACGGTTTTGTGGCAAATAAAGAGCTGACAGGTGCAGACATAACGCACGAGCTTAGCCAGCCAACCGATAAGCGTATCTTCCATATAGCAGCTGCTTTGAAAAGCGGAATGACAGTTGAGCAGATTCATGAATTGACAAAGATAGATCGTTGGTTCTTGCAAAAGCTACACAATATAATAACTCTTGAAAAAGAGCTGTCTACATATAAAGCGATAGAAGATCTGCCTAAAGATGAGCTGAAAGAGTTGAAGATGAGAGGGTTCTCTGATTTTCAGATAGCACGCACTATCTATGGCGAAAATATTGCTAATATCGACGAGCAAATGCAAAAGGTGCGTAGCGTAAGAAAATCTAAAGGAGTGGTGCCTTATGTGAAACAGATAGATACATTAGCAGCTGAATATCCTGCTGTGACAAATTATCTATATCTGACATATAGTGGTTCGGCGCACGACATATCTTTTCCACGCGACGATAAATCGGTTGTAGTGTTGGGTTCGGGTGCATACAGAATAGGTAGCTCTGTTGAGTTTGACTGGTGCTCGGTGAACGCGTTGAACACCATACGTGAAAATAAGTTGCGCTCTATCATGATCAATTATAATCCGGAAACAGTATCAACCGACTACGATATTTGTGATCGTCTCTATTTCGATGAACTTACGCTGGAGAGAGTGCTCGACATAACTGATCTGGAGGCTCCACGTGGGGTGATAGTGTCGGTGGGAGGACAAATTCCGAACAACCTTGCAATGCGTCTTAGTAGCCAGCATGTCAATATTCTAGGAACAAGTGCCGAAGATATAGACCGTGCCGAAGATCGTCATAAGTTCTCATCAATGCTCGACACTTTATCAATAGATCAACCTCGATGGAAAGAGCTTACCTCGATGGACGACATCTATGATTTTGCAGATGCCACAGGTTTCCCGTTGCTTATCCGTCCTTCGTATGTGCTCTCTGGTGCTGCTATGAATGTGGTGTCGAATAAAGAGGAGCTAAATCATTTTCTTCAACTTGCCACAAATGTATCGAAACAATACCCAGTGGTGGTGTCAGAATTTATTGAGAACGCCAAAGAGATAGAACTCGATGCTGTGGCTAGTAATGGAGAGTTATTGATCTATGCCATCTCTGAACACATAGAGTTTGCCGGAGTCCATTCAGGCGATGCCACTATGGTGTTTCCTGCTCAAAAACTATATGTGGAAACGCTCCGAAGAATCAAGAAGATAGCGCGTCAAACCGCAGCATCACTAAATATCTCAGGTCCTTTCAACATGCAGTTTCTTGCCAAAGACAACGCCATAAAGGTTATAGAGTGTAATCTTCGTGCCTCTCGTAGTTTCCCTTTCGTGTCGAAAGTATTGAAATACAACTTTATAAATCTAGCAACAAGAGTAATGCTAAACCTGCCTGTTGAAAAACCTAATAAATCGGCGTTCGACCTTGATTATGTGGGGGTAAAAGCATCGCAATTCTCCTTCTCTCGTCTTCAGAAAGCCGATCCAATCTTAGGCGTGGAGATGTCGTCTACTGGTGAAGTAGGATGTTTGGGCGAAGACTACTACGAGGCAACACTAAAAGCCATGTTGTCGGTAGGTTACACCATACCTAAAAAAACTGTGATGATCTCATCGGGTGATGCACGTAGCAAAGTAGAAATACTCGCGCCTGCTCGTTTACTTATAGAACGTGGCTACGAATTGTTTGCCACAAAAGGTACAGCCGAATTTCTCACATCGCACGGCGTAGAGGTGAGAACTCTAGCATGGCCAGACCAAAAAGAGTCGGGAGAAACAGTGCTTGACTACATCAGAGATAAGAAGCTTGACCTTGTGATAAATATCCCCAAAAATCTATCGAAAGATGAATTAAACAACGACTACACCATACGTCGTAGTGCGATAGATTTCAATATTCCGCTTATCACAAATGCTCGACTTGCAAACGCTTTCATCACAGCATTTTGCCGATTATCAAAAAGTGAGGTACAGATAAAAAGTTGGAACGAATATCAATAAAACTTTTGTATCCATTAAGAAGCTGTTTTAAGAAGCTGTTTTAATTTGTTACCAAAATTTTACTACCATTTTTTTGTGCTCTTTTTCCAATGATTTTTGAGTTGTAGTCCACTACTATCTTGGCAAATCATCGAAAAAAGAGTCTCAAAAATAGCAGTAATAAAATTTTGAATACAAATTAAAACAGCTTTTAATTTTGAATACAAATTAAAACAGCATCTAATAGTTGTAACTATATTTTAGTTAAAAGTAGGTTAATGTTAAGCTATTAAAAAAAATTATCGCTAAACTCTTTCTATTTTGATTAAAAATTGTAACTTTGTGGCTTAAAAGGTTCGTTGCTCAGAAATAATGATTTTTCAACATTGATTTTTTTGCGTTAAATCGTATAATACCTTTATCATCAGATTGTTTCTTGTTTTTTTAAGTTACAGTTAGCACACATAAAAATTATCGCAACAATAATAAAAAGCACTATATGTGCTTAGATTATAAATTAATTAAACATATAAAATATTACTAAGATGAACTTATCTCACATCGAACACATTGGTATTGCTGTCGAATCATTGGAGACAGCCATTCCTTATTATGAACAAATTTTAGGTTTAAAATGCTACAACATTGAAGAAGTTGCAGAACAAAAAGTTAAAACTGCATTTTTCATGGTAGGTCAAACAAAACTTGAACTTTTGGAATCAACCGATCCAGAAGGTCCAATCGGTAAATTTATTGAGAAAAAAGGTGCTGGTGTGCACCACATTGCTTTCGCAGTTAAAGATCTTGAAGGAGCTCTCAGCGAAACAGAATCAAAGGGCGTTAGACTAATCGACAAAACTCCACGCTCAGGTGCTGAAGGGCTAAGCATTGCTTTTCTTCATCCAAAAAGCACTATGGGTGTTTTAACAGAGCTTTGCGAAGACAAAAATAAAAAATAAACTATTAATCATTCTAATAAATAACACCGAAAAATGAGTACAAATACAGAAAAGGTTAAAGAGCTTATTGCGCTAAGAGAAAAAGCAAGATTAGGCGGTGGTCAAAAAAGAATTGACTCACAACATAAAAAAGGCAAACAAACAGCACGTGAAAGAATTGCTATGTTACTCGACGAGGGTAGCTTTGAAGAGTTTGACATGTTTGTAAAACATCGTTGTACAAATTTCGGTATTGAGAAAGAAGAATACCTTGGCGATGGTGTTGTAACAGGCTATGGCACAATTGATGGCAGATTGGTGTATGTGTTCTCTCAAGATTTCACAGTGTTCGGTGGTTCACTATCTGAAACTTTTGCACAAAAAATATGCAAAGTGATGGATATGGCTATGAAAAACGGTGCTCCTCTTATCGGTATAAACGATTCAGGTGGCGCACGTATTCAAGAGGGTGTCAATTCTCTATCTGGTTATGCCGAAATTTTCCAACGCAACATATTAGCTTCTGGTGTAATACCTCAAATATCTGCAATTTTTGGTCCATGTGCAGGTGGAGCGGTGTATTCTCCAGCATTGACCGACTTTATCATTATGAGTAAAGGTTCGTCTTATATGTTCGTTACTGGTCCTAAAGTTGTTAAGACAGTAACTGGTGAAGACGTAACTCAAGAACAACTTGGCGGTTCAATAATTCACGCATCAAAATCAGGCGTTTCTCATTTTGTTGTTGAAGACGAAGAAGAAGGTCTTGGTTTAGTTCGTAAACTTTTGAGCTATATGCCTCAAAATAATCTTGAAGATGCTCCTCATGCAATATGCACAGATGATATTGCTCGTCTTGAAGATGCTCTAAATGAAATTATTCCCGATAATCCAAACAAACCTTACGATGTTCTTGAAGTTATCAAAGCAATTGTAGATGATGGTGAATTTCTAGAATCACAAAAACTTTATGCTCCAAATATCGTCACAGGTTTTGCCCGTTTCAATGGTATTTCAGTAGGTATCATCTCAAACCAACCAAAATATATGGCAGGTGTGTTGGATATTAACGCATCACGTAAAGCAGCTCGTTTTGTGCGTTTCTGCGATGCTTTCAATATTCCTTTAGTTACACTTGTTGATGTTCCGGGTTTCCTTCCAGGTACAGCTCAAGAATATGGTGGAATTATTATCCATGGTG
>JAVVZN010000171.1:0-4177 GCA_036650555.1 Rikenellaceae bacterium | reverse complement strand
CTATTTACGGTTGGACACGACCGCGAGATGGATATGTTTCTCTCACGCGCCGATGTGCTCGGATCACTAGCACACACACGCATGTTAAACTCCATCGGACTTTTATCTGACGAAGATTTAACAAAAGTACAACAAGGCTTAAAAGATATTTACAAAGAGATAGAATCAGGCGTTTTTATAATTGATGATGGGATGGAAGACATTCACTCAGCAGTAGAACTTTTGCTCACAGAACGCATTGGAGAGGCTGGCAAACGGATTCATAGCGGACGTTCACGCAACGATCAAGTGCTTGTTGATCTAAAGATATTTCTTCGCCGCGAATTACACAACATATCACAAGACACACTCGACCTTTTCAACACATTAATATCACTCTCGGAGAGATACAAAAATGTGCTTATGCCTGGCTACACACATCTTCAGATAGCAATGCCATCATCGTTCGGGCTATGGTTTGGAGCCTACGCAGAGAGCCTAGTTGATGACATGGAGATGCTCGCGGCAGCATACAAAATATGTAACAAAAATCCTCTAGGATCGGCAGCAGGCTACGGATCATCGTTCCCGCTAAACCGCACTATGACCACAGAACTTCTTGGCTTCGACTCATTAAACTACAATGTGGTGTATGCACAGATGGGACGTGGTAAATGCGAAAGGATAGTTGCTCAAACCATGGGAAACATAGCATCAACACTATCTCGGCTTGCAATGGATAACTGCATGTTTATAAATCAAAATTTTGGATTCATCTCATACCCTGCTGAGTTTACAACAGGATCTAGCATCATGCCACACAAAAAGAACCCCGATGTTTGGGAGCTACTCCGTGGCAAATGTAATATAATCCAAACCCTACCGCAGCAAATCATCACCATGATGACAAACCTACCACTAGGCTACAATCGCGACATGCAATTGCTAAAAGAACTTATATTTCCTGCAATAGTTGAATTACGCTCATCGCTACACATGGCAAAAGAGATGTTATCGCACATTGAAGTCAAAACCGACATTCTCAACGACAAACGCTACGATTATCTTTTCAGTGTGGAAGTGGTTAATAATATGGCTCTAGCTGGCATACCATTCCGCGAGGCATACAAAGAGGTAGGGATGCAGATAGAAAGAGGCGAATTTGTGCCCGACAAAAATATAAAACACACATGCGAAGGTAGCATCGGAAATCTTTGTAACGACAAGATAGAGGCCATGATGTTCAAGGTTATAGAGAGCATAAACTTTGATAAAGTGGAAGAGGCAGAAAAAAGATTATTAGAAAAATAGAAAAATTCGACAATAATATTTGCAGATTTAAAAAATCTGACTACCTTTGCACTCGAAATAAAATGTTGGAACGGTCCATTCGTCTAAAGGTTAGGACGCAAGATTTTCATTCTTGTAATAGGGGTTCAATTCCCCTATGGACTACTTTAAATGATACAAATTATAGAGTTTAAAACGGTGAGTGTCTCCACTGTCAAAACGAAATTAGTTGTGTATCGCTTTTATATTAATAGAAAATATTAAAAAGATATGGCAAACCATAAATCTTCAAAAAAGAGAATTCGTCAAACTGAAAAAAAGAGAATTCACAACAAATATTACAGCAGAACAACACGTAACGCTGTTAAAGCCTTGAGAGGCACAACTGAAAAAGAGGCAGCTGAAAAACTACTTTCTAAAGTTACTTCTATGTTGGATAAACTTGCAAAACGCAATATTATCCATAAAAACAAAGCAGCGAACTTAAAGAGCAGCATCACCCTACACACAAACGCATTATAGTATCGCTTGATAGTTTAGGCTATCATCGGTTTATATATTATAAGCAGTCTTTCTCTAATCAGAAAGACTGCTTTAGTTTTTGAAGCTGTTTTAATTTGTTAATTATTAGCAAAACTTAGCTTTATGGAAAATATTATTTCTTTTCTTCGTGAGTTGAAAGAGAACAACAATCGCGAATGGTTTGAACAAAACAAACCACGATATAAAGAGCTGCAAGAGCAATACAACCAGTTTGTGCAGAAGCTTATCGACGGCATTATGCTGTTTGATAAATCTATACAGAATATCACAGTAAAAGATTGCACATATAGAATATATAGAGATGTGCGATTTTCGCATAACAAAGAGCCCTACAAAACACACATTGGAGCATACATATCGCCATACGGTAAAAAGTCTGGCTATGCAGGTTATTATTTTCATCTTGAACCAGACAATAGCATACTGGCTGTTGGGCTATATATGCCTGAACCAAAAGTTTTAGCAAGCGTGCGTGACGAAATTATGGACAGTGGCGATCAGATCTTAAAGTCTATTGAAATGACAACTGGATTTACGCTAGATCAAACGAACAAACTACAACGTGCACCAAAAGGCTACCCACAAGATTCAAAATACATAGAATACCTTAAACTAAAAGATTTTACGCTCTGCAAAAGTATCACATCCTACGATAATCTTTTGGAAAACGTATTAGCAGATTTCAAATCAGCTTATGCTTTCAACGCAATTCTAAATAAAGCGGTGCGATACGCAAAAGATGAGATGTAGGCAACATTATTTTGTGAATTTATTAACTATCAATGCAATTGCACCATCGCCTGTAACATTGCAAGCTGTTCCAAAACTATCCATAGTAATATAAAGTGCAATCATCAACGCCTGCATGGTTTCGTCGAACCCTAGCATAGATTGTAAAATGCCGATAGCTGCCATGATAGCACCACCCGGCACTCCGGGAGCAGCCACCATGGTCACACCTAACATCATGATAAAACCCACATACATTGCAAAGGTGTAGGGCATGCCACTCATCACCATAACTGCCATTGAGCATGTGGTGATCATCATGGTGCTGCCTCCCAAATGTATTGTTGCACATAGAGGAATAACAAACCCTGCCAACTCAGGCTTCACTCCATTTTTTTTAGTTTGCTCTAATGTCACTGGGATTGTTGCAGCCGACGACTGCGTGCCGAGAGCAGTTACGTAGGCAGTAAGCATTGTTTTAAGAGCTTTAAATGGGTTCTTACCAGAGATTGCACCTGCAACAGTATATTGGATTATAAGCAATGCTATTTGCATCACAATAACTAGCGCCAATACCTTGACAAATACGGTCATAATTCCAGCAACGGCTCCTTCAGCACCCATCTTTAAAAATATACCGAAGATAAATAGAGGCAAAAGAGGAATGATAATCGAAGATATTAAACCCGATACCACCTTACTAAAATCGTTAAGCACGTTTCTAAAACTATCGTTTTTCACGTGAGCTAATCCAAGACCTAATATAAAAGCTATCAGCAGTGAACCCACCACACTCATTAGTGGCGGCATATCCTTAGTAAAATATGGGGTAAACTGAGGTGCGTCACCGCCTATGAGAGCATCATTCATATGTTCACCCACATTAAGCATATATGGGAATAACGTATCGGCAACGAAAAACGACATGAATCCTGCAAAAAGAGTTGAAAAATATGCCAATGCAGCTGTTATACCCAACAATCTACCAGCACTTGAACCGAGATCAGCAATTCCGGGTGCTACCAATCCGAGAATAATCAACGGAATAGAGAAGGAAAGAAAATTTCCAAAAATACCATTGATAGTAGAAAATATTCTCACCATCCAATTGGGAAAGAAAAGTGAACAAACGACTCCCAATGAAATCGCTAAAATGATACGTGGTAGTAGACCAATCTTGATTCTTTTAAACATAGCTATTATTGTCAGGTAAAATTCATGTTGTTTTAGAAGCTGTTTTAATTTGTTACCGAAATTTATTAAGAGCTATTTTATCACTGTTTTGCTATGTGAATCCGGTTTTAGCGAGCTTAGTTCTGTTTTATCTTTTTTGAAAAGTTCTTTAAGTGTTACTCGTCTAAACGCCATCTGCGAACGACTACCCTCCCACAACACGCCGATAGTATTTTTATCAATAGAAGTTATGCAACTATAACCATAACTTTCGCCTTCATCGAGCAATAATCCGCTACTCCATGTATTACCTTGGTCTAGACTATATCTCAAACGCATATTATGTCGCCCCACTTTTGTAGCAGGATTACAAAAAAGCAGAACAGATTTTCCTTTTCCATAGTTGTGTTTGTGGAGCGAGCCCATACAAACCGACTCTATAAGCGCACCATGCGAACTAGCG
>JAVVZN010000170.1:0-4191 GCA_036650555.1 Rikenellaceae bacterium | reverse complement strand
TGTCCGATACAAATAACTTCTAAAACTTATCAATCTCAGTTATGAATATTTTTGCTGCCTCATCAGCACTCATATTGTAGGCTCTCGCTCCAGCAGCATTTATATGCCCACCGCCTGAATAGTATTTTCTGGCAAATTGGTTTACATCTCCGCCTCTATTTTTTATCGACCTAAGTGATACTTTTATAAACCCTTCAGCCTCAGCAAACAATGCTGAGTTGTAGATGCCATCTATCGAAAGTGGGATATTTACCAACCCCTCTGTGTCGCCCGACTCATATTTAAATCGACTCAACTCCTCATTGGTCAAGATGATATATGCAGAATGTGATGGGTGATCAACCACCATTTTTTGTGAGGTGGCAAAGCCATTCAGACGAAGAGAATTTTCGCTTTTCACGTTGAAAATCTGATTATTGATCTCCACTGGGTCGGCACCTTTAGTTATTAGCAGTGATATATTTCGATACAACTCTGGAGTGAGGTTTCCATAACTAAAATTTCCTGTGTCGGTCATCATCCCAACATATATTGACGATGCTATTTGTTTGGTGATCATATCGTCTAGCGACGCGGCAATCAAGGTTTTAAGAAGTATATGAGCTGTTGAAGACTCTTTTTCATCGCAGAAAGCAAGTGTGTAACCACTTACATCAGAAGCTACATGATGATCTATTACTATTTTTGCGGCAGCAATATTTTTTGTGATATGTGGAGCTATCTCACCGCAACGAGATAGATAGTCGCTAAAATCCATACACACAATCAGATCCGCCCCACGTAAAATAGATATTGCATCTGCTGTCTTCTCTAGGAAATCGGTGACATATTCAAACCCTTCGATGCTCCGAAGATATGTAGCCGTTTTGTTTGGAGTTATAATATTGACTTGTATATTTTTTGCTGCAAGTAGAAGCGCAAGTGCCGACGCAGACCCTATTGCATCGCCATCGGGATTCATGTGGGTGATTATTGCAACATTTTTTGCTTTTTGTATGATTTGCTTTAATTGGTCTACCTTACTAATTATCATAATATTAAACATTAAATATATAAAATGTGCGTAAAGTTACAAAAACTATTGCTAATTTAAGAAAAATTAATAACTTTACCTTCGAACATCAAACAAAAACATAATGAATATATTCCAAAAGGTGTATGGGTTCTACTATAATGGTTTTAAAGAGATGACACTTGGGCGCACACTTTGGCTTCTAATTGCCATCAAATTGTTTATTATATTCGGTGTACTGAAAATATTTTTCTTTCCAGATCTTCTCTCAGGAAAGAGCCAAACAGAAAAAGCTATTCATATTAGAGAACATCTAATTCAAAAAGTTGATTAGAATAATAAACTTCAACAGTAAAAACACAAATATTTCAAACTTATGGATAATCTAGACTTAATTGATTGGTCGCGTGCACAATTTGCACTTACGGCTATGTACCATTGGTTGTTTGTTCCGCTTACTTTAGGGTTAGGATTTCTATGTGCATTTATGGAAACCATCTACTATCGTAAGAACCTCGATCCACAATGGAAGAAGATAACACAATTTTGGATGCGACTTTTCGCAATAAATTTTGCAATAGGAGTGGCAACTGGTATCATTTTGGAGTTTCAGTTTGGAACAAACTGGTCGAATTATTCCTATTTTGTTGGCGACATATTCGGCGCTCCATTAGCTATTGAGGGGATCTTCGCATTTTTCATGGAAAGCACATTCTTCGCCGTTATGTTTTTTGGTTGGAAACGTGTGTCACCTCGATTCCATCTGGCCTCAACATGGCTCACTGCAATAGGAGCCAATCTGTCGGCACTATGGATTTTGGTGGCAAACAGCTGGATGCAATACCCCACTGGCTCAGAGTTCAATGTTGAAACAGTGCGTTATGAGATGAGTTCTTTTCTTGAAACAGCCCTTTCGCCTGTGGCTATGATTAAATTTTCACACACCGTCACCTCTGGATTTTTGTTGGCATCTGTTTTTGTTGTTGGCATTTCAGCTTGGTATATTCTCAAAAAACGAAACGTTGATATGGCAAAAAAGAGCATGAAAGTAGGTGCTATATTTGGACTTGTCAGCGCGCTACTAACAGCTCAAACAGGCGATAGCTCCGGACGTTACGTGGCAAAATACCAACCTATGAAGTTTGCTGTCATGGAGTCGCTCTACGATGGAGGGACCGACCTGCCGCTTACTCTATGGGGAGGCATCAACAACGCTAAACAAATTGGCGATTCGCGTGCAGTATTCGATTGGAAAATTGAAGCCGACGGGCTCCTACCACTGCTAGCTTTTGGTAGTAGCAGCGCCTATGTCCCCGGAATTAACGATCTTGTCTATGGTGATCCTGAGCAAGGAATATTATCGGCAGAAGAGAAGATGATGCGCGGCAAGGTGGCTATTGGAGTGATTAAAGAGTTTCATCAAGCCATAAAAGATGGCGACACTCTTAAGCAAAACCAAATAAAAGAGATGTTCAATAAAGAAACCGAGATAGGTAATCAATTTCTAAATGACAACTTTCAATATTTAGGCTATGGCTACCTTAAATCGCCAACCGACATTGTTCCTAATATATGGATGAATTTTTATAGTTTCCGTCTTATGGTCGGCATTGGACTCTATTTGATAGTGATGTTTATTGCGGTTCTTATATTGCTTTACAGAAAAGACATCACGCGCTATGCGTGGATTTTATGGCTCCTAGTGCTCTCAATACCTCTACCATATATTGCAGGACAAACTGGATGGATTGTCACAGAAGTAGGACGTCAGCCTTGGGCAATACAAGATATACTACCAACCTCCGTTTCTGTTTCGTCGATCAGCGCCGCATCGGTAAAAGTCACATTCTTCATCTTTGCAATACTATTTACTGTACTGCTCATTGCCGAATTAAGAATTATGTATAAACAGATCGGAAAAGGAATGGAAGAGTAATTGCTACATATTTGCTTCTTACTTACGAAAAAAATATTACTATTATGGATTATATATTATTACAACATTATTGGTGGTTTATCATAGCTCTTCTTGCTGGCATACTAGTGTTTATGCTTTTTGTTCAAGGGGGACAAACATTAATCTATACAATCGCTAAAACTGAAAGCCAACGCAGTCTGGTGATAAACTCTATTGGGCATAAATGGGATCTTACATTCACCACACTAGTAACATTCGGTGGCGCATTTTTTGCCTCTTTTCCTCTATTCTACTCCACCAGTTTCTCTGGTGCGGTTTATGTGTGGATGGCAATTCTAATATTTTTTGTGTTGCAGGCGGTGTCATTTGAATATCGAACAAAAAGTGGAAACCTTCTCGGACAGAAAACTTATGAGTGGTTTCTTATATTGAATGGCGTTTTTGGAACAATATTACTTGGGGCAGCCGTTGGAACACTTTTCACAGGAGGTAATTTTATTGTGGAACGCGCCAATATCGGCGATTTAGGTGGCAACCTTTCTATCTCACAATGGCAAACACCTTGGCACGGATTAGAAGCAGTTACAGATTTCAGAAATGTGGCTTTAGGTCTTGCAGTGCTATTTTTATCACGCATGGTGGCAATACATTATTTCTTCAACAACATCGACAACAAAGAGATCAAAGAGCAATCTAAAAAACCGCTAATAGTTTCGTCAGCTCTCTTTCTACTATTCTTTTTAACTTTTCTGATTTCTATAATGCTGTCGAAAGGCTATGCAGCCGATCCATCTAGTGGTATAATCTACGCTGAACCATACAAATATTTTCTAAACATGATCGACATGCCTATCGTAATGATATTTCTACTAGCGGGTATAGTATCGGTTCTGGCTGGAATGTTTTTAGGCATCAAATCACAAAGCTCAAAAGCAGTGTGGTTTAGCGGCATAGGCGTTGTCACAACAGTGACTTCCCTACTGCTAATTCTTGGCTACAACAACACCTCTTACTATCCATCACTAACCGATATGCAAAGTTCGCTAACCATAACAAACAGCTCATCAAGCGAATTTACTCTCACCATAATGACTTATGTGTCGTTTATTATCCCTCTTGTTCTGGCATATATCTGGTATGCGTGGCGCGCTATGAACAAAACCAAAATGAGTGACACAGCATCTGAAACCGAGGCATATTAATATAGTCGTCGCTGCAAAAGTGCCGTAGGATTACTTTCCACGGAAACGGCACACATTTC
>JAVVZN010000169.1:1049-4225 GCA_036650555.1 Rikenellaceae bacterium | reverse complement strand
ATGCAAGGCGACCTCTTTTTGGTTTTAGAATAGCGTTTATTTCTCGATCAATTCAACGCTACGTTTTATGAATTTTGTTAGGTTCTCACCTTTCAACATGCCATTTGAAAGAAGGGCTAAATCTACTAATTGTTTTACCAATTTATTATCTTTACCTATTGTTTTCAGTTTATCGGATTTGTCTTTTTGTAGTTTTGTTAGTTTCTCATTCAAATCCTTACGCATTGTCTTCTCCTCCTCAGTTAGCGTGTCTTCAGTCTTATCTTTTATCACCTTATCGAGAGAACTTTTTTGTTTGGCAAGAGCTTCAATTTTACTTTGTAATGTCTTCACCCCATCGCCTGCTGCCTTTTCGGTTTCGGCTAGTGCCTCAGCCACCAATGGGTGGTTGCCGTTTACTATCACATTGAAACTTTCAGGCATCTGACCGTAGAATGAATATGCACCACCCATTTGCGACATGTCTTTCATACGGCGCATAAACTCGTTTTGAGTGATCACAACAGGGCAATCTTCCTCTGTTAGAGGTTCGAAGTTCACCATATAATTGATCTTTTCGTCGGTAGGAAGTTGGCTCTCAAACACCGGACGTAAGAAATCTTGTTGTGAGGTGCTAAGCGACATTGTGTTGGTTGTTTCTTTTACTATCAATTTATCAACCACATCGGAGTCTACACGCACATAACGGCATTTGTCTTGTTTGCCTTCCGACCAACTGATGAAATGTCCGTCGAGATTACCGTCCATGTTCAGCACATCGTAGCCTTTGGCTTTGCAACTCTCTATAAATGAGAATTGTTTCTCTTTGTCGCTGGTGTATAGATAGATGGTGTCGCCGTTTTTGTCGGTTTGGTTCTCTTTAACAAGGGTGTTGTACTCTTCTAAAGTGAAATATTTGCCATCGGTATTTTTAAGTAATGTGAATGCTTTCGCCTTCTCAGCAAATTTCTCATCAGTGATTATACCATATTCAATAAATATTTTTAGGTCATCCCATTTATTCTCATACTCTTCACGTGAGGCTGCGAATATTTCAGATAAACGATCGGCAACTTTTTTAGTGATATGACTTGAGATCTTACGCACGTTTGAATCGCTTTGCAAATAGCTACGCGACACGTTGAGTGGAATATCTGGTGAGTCGATCACGCCATGTAAAAGTGTTAAAAATTCAGGCACTATCCCCTCAATGCTATCTGTAACAAAGACTTGATTGCAATAGAGCTGGATTTTATTTTTCTGAATCTCAAAGTTATTACGAATTTTTGGGAAATATAGTACACCAGTTAAATTGAATGGATAATCAACATTCAGATGAATATGAAATAGGGGATCTTCTGTTCCAGGATATAGATCGTGGTAGAATTTTGTGTAGTCTTCCTCTTTTAGTTCTGAAGGAGTGCGTGTCCATAGAGGATTAGTGTCGTTCACGATGTTTGTTTCATCGGTATCAACCATCTTTCCATCTTTCCACTCTTGTTTCTTACCGAAAACGATAGGGATAGGTAGAAAACGGCAATATTTATTTAGCAATTCACCAATCTTAGATTTTGAGGCAAATTCAATGCTGTCTTCGGCAAGAAATAGGGTGATAGTTGTGCCTTGATCGGCTTTTTCTATCTCGTCGAGAGAGTACTCAGTTGAGCCATCACAGCTCCATTTCACAGCTTTAGCCCCCTCTTTGTACGATAAAGTTTCTATCTCTACTTTGCTCGACACCATAAATGATGAGTAGAAACCTAATCCGAAGTGACCAATTATATTTGCAGATGAGTTTTTGTATTTTTCCAAGAACTCTTCGGCACCTGAAAATGCTATTTGGTTGATATATTTATCAACCTCTTCGGAGGTCATGCCTATGCCATTATCTATGATCTTAATGGTTTTTGCCTCTTCATCAACCTCAACTTTGACTTGAAGGTTGTCGATTGATCCTTTGTATTCTCCGGAAATAGAGAGAGTACGAAGTTTTGTTGTTGCATCAACAGCATTTGATACTAATTCACGAAGAAAAATGTCGTGTTCTGAATAGAGGAATTTTTTAATGATGGGGAAAATATTTTCCGTTGTTACACCAATTTTACCTGTTTGCATATATTTTTAGATTTTTTAATTATTGTTTTATATCTATTTTCAAAGAGTGTGCCAACAGGTAGTTTATGCCAATTTGGCATAAACTACTGCAACAATGTCTGATGTGTTGTCTTATTTCTAAAAAAACTATATAGTCGTCGCAAAATCTGCACCATTTCCCTGAAAAGCTGGTCGTGGGTTGTGTTACACTTTTCAACTTATCGCAAGGTTTTTAATGCAATTTCAACTTATCTTGCAGATGTTTTTAACTATTTTGAGAGTTAATTTATTGAATAGTAGACTGTTTATGGGTTTTTAATGGACTACTAGATAGACAGACAACATAACAATTCACTCACGCGACGACTAAATAGTTATGACAATATTCCGCGACGATGGCGTATAAAGTCGTATGCACCATGTAGATGCGCCTTAGCATGATTGTAGTTGCCACCAAGCATTGCTTTGACAATATTCTTAGGCAAAGAGAAAATCATCTGGCTCGCTATTGCCACCACTCTATCTACTCCTTTTAAATTATTAGATGCAAGGTAGAATCTATTCCGACTATTATAATATATCTTGGCATAAGAGTTTCGAGATGTGGTGTGACTTGCATCATGAAACACCTTTACAAACGGATAATACCATATTTGATACCCACACTCTGTGATGCGCAACGAATAATCCAACTCTTCAAAATATAGAAAATAATCTTCGCGCATAAGTCCCACCCTTTCAATCGCCTCCCGACTAAACATCACAGAGGCACCATGCACAAATGGTGTTTGCTTAGCAACATCTTTCACATCTGCCTCAGACATTCCGTGATAAGTGGATTTTATTGCAAACATATATCTATCACAAGCATCATATCCACCATATTGAATAGCAAAAGGCTCTTTATCATAGACTATCTTAGGGCTGACAGCACCTATTTTTTTATTTTCTAGGAAAAACTTTACGATTGGAGTAAATATATCTTCTTTAATCTCAATATCGTTGTTGAGCAACATTACGTACTCCCCTTTTGCAACCTTAATGCCGAGATTATTACCTCCTGCAAAACCTAGATTACACTCACTTCTGATGAGCACCACTCC
>JAVVZN010000169.1:0-1039 GCA_036650555.1 Rikenellaceae bacterium | reverse complement strand
ACACTTTCATCGGGTGAAGATCCATTATCGACAACAATAATCTCCCAAACGAAAGAAGCACCTTCGAGTACACCTCTAACCGATCTAATCATCTTTATTGTGGATGATGCGGCATTATAATTGATGGTTACGATAGATAAATTCATATTAACTTAACATTAATTTCTTGCAAATATAATCTAAAAGTTGCTACCTTCGCTGAAAATTAAGCCACTTACTGCTACAAAAGGCTTTTGCTATGCAAGCCTGACATATCAATAATTACTTAACATTATTTACTAAATGAAGAAAATCATTTTTTTAACATTAGTTTTACTATCATCATTATCTCTTTCAGCACAAGACACCACAAATGTAGCTGAAAGCAAAGTAATAAACAAAGTTAGCAATGTATTAAATTCAATAAACGGCTTAAAAATAAGCGGATACATACAAGCTCAATGGCAGTTAGCTGAAGGGGAAGGACAACCTGGAGCAACTCAAGGCAGTACATTTCCACTTAAAAGCAACAATATATTTTCAATAAGAAGAGCACGCGTTAAATTCGACTACACCTATGGCATAGCAAAAGGGGTGTTTCAAGTTGATGTCACAGAAAAAGGGGTAAAACTAAAAGATGCTTATGTGGCTCTACAATCAAAAAACAAGATAGTGGGAGCCACAGCAGGTGTTTTCGACCGTCCATTCGGTTATGAGATCAGCTATTCGTCATCGTTACGCGAAACACCCGAACGAAGTAGATTTTATCAGATTTTAATGCCCGACGAACGTGACATGGGCGTCAAGACTACATTTCAAGGGAAAGAAAAAACATTTTTAGGCAACTTCAATCTTAACGCAGGAGTGTTTTCAGGCAACGCAGTGAACGCTGAAACTGATTCACGCAAAGACATAATTGCTCATATCGCATACAAAAATAGCAACAAAAACATCACTTACGGTGCTGGAGCATCGCTTTATATAGGTGGAGTGCTAAACACTCAAAACATTGGATATGATTTCGATAAGAAAACGAAGAAATTCATCGAGAAAAACGACG
>JAVVZN010000168.1:0-4226 GCA_036650555.1 Rikenellaceae bacterium | reverse complement strand
CAAGTGATACTTGCGTCGGGAGATGGGTTATCAAAAAATTCGCCATACCATGTCATCAGTCGTCATGAAGAAGAATCTATCATTGGATCTTTGGGAGTGGAGGTGATAAAACGATCATACGTAACGGTAGGCATAGAATATTTCATGCTTAAAAACCGCTATCTTGGATCACGAGGTTTGTTTTTCGACATAGAACGCATGTGGATAAAAGCCCCTCAAGATAGAAAAAAACCTGAGAAAAAATTTGAATTTAACCCAACATTAAATCCAAAATCAAAAAGATATATTAAACCACCAGTATTTTAGATATGAAAGATATAATCATTATTGGAAGCGGACCAGGCGGTTATGTTGCCGCAATCCGCGCTGCCCAATTAGGAAAGTCAGTTACCGTTATTGAACGCGCCGAGCTAGGCGGAGTGTGTTTAAACTGGGGTTGTATCCCAACAAAAGCATTACTAAAATCAGCACACGTGCTTAGCGATATTCATCGTAGCGATGAGTTCGGCATTGGTATTGATGGAACAATTAATGTGTCGTTTGAAAAAATCATAGAAAGAAGTCGTACAGTTGCCCAAACAATGAGTAAAGGTGTACAATTCCTACTTAAAAAGAACAATGTTGAGATTGTGTGCGGCACAGGCAAAATAGAGGGCAAAGGCAAGGTTGAAGTGACTACCGAAGATGGAGAGAAAACAATTCTTGAGGCAAAAAACATAATCATAGCCACAGGCGCAAGAGCACGTCAGCTGCCAGCAATTCCAATCGACAACCAAAACATAATAACATATCGCAAGGCGCTAACTCTTGAAAAACAACCTGAATCAATGGTGGTGGTTGGATCTGGAGCCATTGGAGTGGAACTAGCATCATTCTACCACGAAATAGGAACCAAAGTAACCGTGGTTGAATATCTACCAAACATAGTACCACTAGAAGATGAGGAGGTGTCAAAATACCTTGAACGCGCATTTCGCAAAGCCAAACTGCCATTTATGACCGGTGCAACTGTAACAAAAGTTGATGTTGCCGATGGCAAATGCACTGTTCATATCACAACTGCAAAAGGAGAGCAAACAATTCAAGCCGAAAAGGTACTTTCAGCAGTTGGCGTTGCAGCAAACATAGAGAACATTGGACTTGAAGAAAACGGCATAAAAACAGAGAGAGGAAAAATCATAGTTGATCAGTTCTACAAAACAAACATTGATGGAATATTCGCAATAGGTGATGTGATCCCAACTCCTGCGCTTGCTCATGTGGCTTCAGCAGAAGCAATATGCTGTATAGAGCATATCTGTGGATTAAATCCAAAACCGATAGACTATTCTGTGGTTCCTTCCTGCGTCTACACCCAACCTGAGATAGCATCAATAGGCATGAAAGAGAAAGAGGCGATCGAAAAAGGTCACGAGATAAGAGTAGGTAAATTTCCCTACACTGCATCGGGTAAAGCCACAGCAATGGGCAATAAAGATGGTTTCATAAAGTTGATATTCGACAAAACATCCGACAAACTACTCGGAGCCCATTTCATAGGAACAAATGTTACAGAAATGATCATGGAAGCAGGAATGTCGATGACACTAGGTGCAACAGCAGCTCAGATGATTGGCACAATCCATCCACATCCCACCCTTAGTGAGGCAGTGATGGAAGCCGCAGCCGCAGCACACAACGAGGTCATTCACCTATAATCGCAACAAAGGTTACAATAAACAAAAGAGCCGTTTGAATAGTTTCAAACGGCTCTTTTATCTCTTTATAAAACCTACAAAGTTGTTGTAATAATAAATGTTGCAGCAACACCTAAGATAGCGTAAAGCTCAGGAAACACACTAAGAATCAATGTGTTTGTAAATACATTATAACCATTACCTATGGCAGCATTTCCGTTTGCGCATATCTGACCTTGACGTATTGCGCTGAATAGGCAAATAAGACCCAAAAGAAGACCTGCGCACATCACAGCTACTGCTTGAAACGGTGTAATAGTTTCAATGACAAAAGGTTTCAAAATAAAGTAACCCACAAATCCATAAAGACCCTGAGTTCCTGCCATAGCACTAAGCACTAGGTAGTTACCAGCAGCAGATGGATTTTTCTTCATTGCACCCACTGCGGCATTACCAGCAATAGACACTCCATAAGCACTTCCTATACCAGATAGAGCAAGTGCAAACACCACTCCTAGGTATGCCATTAAAATTGGTTCCATAATAAAAAAAGTTTTTAATTAATTAATATTTTATTTGCTTTAAATTCATAACAAGTTGAGTATCAAGTAGTGGATAACAATACTATTCTTTACTCTTTTTAAATGGCTCATATTCACGTCCACCACCTTCGAAACCTGCACATTTGTAGAACTCCACAAGTGTCAGACGCAAAGGATGCACAAACGAACTGATAGCCGCCATAAACATATTTATAGCATGACCAAGTAGAAGTATGATAGCCATGATAACGTACTTAAGCACAGGAATATCACCGCTCATGCCAATGGCAAGATCATTGAACACACCTGCAATTATACCACCCGACAACCCTAATGCAAAAAGTCGTATGTAAGATAGTGTATCTCCCAACATGCCAGTGATTGCATTGTAAAGCCCCCAAAGACCTCCACCGACATTAGTTAGTAGATTTTTCTTTTCTGGATTGATAAACAGAATATACGAAGATAAAAGCACCGCAAGTAGCACTTTATAAAGCATCGACGACATAGTAAAATCTACCCCAATATCTTTAGCAAAATATGCAAAAGCAGTCATGATGATTGTCAATGCCCAAGCAATAGTAGAAACACCGTGTTTCCAACCTTTACGTTTCACAGCTGAGAAACCTTTGATAAACATGGCATAAAGAATTTGTATCACACCAACCACAAGTGCAAATGTAAACATATCCATCTGCCCTAAGAAAGGGAAACCTTCAAAAATTGGCATTTTAGATAGCTCTAAACCAAAGAATGTTCCTGTGACAGATCCCATTACCATTGCAGCAAAACAACACCACATGACAAGTGAGGCAATGTCGCGCATGCTTCTATCTTTAAGTTTGAAGTAAGCTACCATTGCAGCTAAAAACACAACGATGCCATAGCCTAAATCGCCAAAACATATACCAACAAAGAACACAAAGAACGGAGCAAAGAACGGAGTCAGATCGAGTTCTGTGTATTGAGGCATGGAATAAAGACGAGTAACCAACTCACTAAGACGTGCAAACTTATTATTTTTTAGAAGTATCGGAGGATTATCACCCTCAGTAGCTCTATCTTTAACAACAATAATGGAACTGTTGTCGTCGAAAAGCTTGTCTACTTCATCAGTTCTATTTATAGGCGACCAACCCTCAATAATTAGTAGTTGTCCATCTGCCACCACCTTACTGGTTTGTTTAACTTTGCGCTCAGAAAGCTGCTCTTTTAGTTTTGCAATGTAAGATGTGATCATGGTCATGTCGTCGTTAGCTTTTAAAAGCAACGAACTATGATACTCAATATCATCATTTAGCTGTTTTAACTCAGCCTGCTTTTCAGAAACGCTATGTTGCAACGGTTTTTCTAGAGTTGCACCTTCAAGCACTAAAGGCTCTTTGGAGTCGTAAACAACTACAAAATGCACCAAACCTGCATCTCTATTACAAACCACAAGGTTGTATTCAGATTCCCATTTTTCATCAAAGTGAGAATCACTAGCTGTGTAGTAGTGCAAGAAAAGACCTTCATCTTCCAAACGTGATACTAGATCACTATTGAAATTACCCCACAAAGCAAGATCTGAAACCTCACGATCTAACTTCATAACCATAGGCGACAACTGATCTAATTTCGATGACGACTTGTAGAAACAATCAAGAAGATTCTCAGCATCTGAAAACTTAATATCTAAAGATTTAAACGGCGTTTGTGATTTTGCATTTGCAGTCACAAACGAACGTAGCTTATCTACCGCCAGAGATGCTCGTTGAACATCAGAAACAAGCCCTTTATCAGTTTCGTCGGGCGACCAACCGCTAACAGTAATATCAATTATCGCAGTTGAGCCAAGAGCATCTAGCAATTTTTCTCTTTGCAAATGATGCAAAAGAAAAGTATATTTTATCATAGGAGTTACCATACGCTAATTCTCCTCTACTTTTGCGGCTTCATGTCGCGATTTAACAATTTTTTGCGAAGATTTAGAGAGGTTATCTTCATCCTCCATAAAACGCTTGATTTT
>JAVVZN010000167.1:0-4236 GCA_036650555.1 Rikenellaceae bacterium | reverse complement strand
ATTATAAACTGGCTAAAGATCCATACATGATATTTACAAAAGGCATTCACATTGAAACCTACGATTCAATAGGCACGGTAAGAACAATGCTCGATGCACTCTATGCTCACTATGATGAAAATTCAAAGGTATGGGAGGCAAAAGGTAATGTTGTTGCTCGCGACTCATCTGGAAAAACTCTCTACACCCAGCAGATATATTGGGATCAGAAAAAGCAAATCATCTATTCAAACGTAGACACAAAGGTTGTTAATGGAGATGAAATAACCGTGGGCAGCGGATTTGAATCCGATGACAAATTAGAAAATATACAATTCAAACAAACCAAAGGTCGAATCTATGTTGATACCACTAAAAATGAGAACCCCGACTCTTCAGCAGTGATAAAAAACGACTCCTTAGAAAAAAGTAATTTAAACGATCATAAATAATGCCAGTAAACCTCTCCTTTTTAATAGTAATTATGATAATTGCGCTGCTAATGATGGCGCTATTTTCATTGTTTGAGTCTGCATTTCTATCTACAAACAAATTAAAATTGGAGATCGACAAAAAATCATCACCTACCTTCAATAAAATATCTACTACATTCTCACGTAACCGATGGTTTTTCAGATCTTTTACCTTCACTGGCTACACAATATCGCTAGTGGTCTACACCACAACAGCAATAAATATTTTTAGCGCTCACACCACCCTATCAATACCAATAATAATAATAATTGCAACACTGCTAGTATTATTCACAATAGGTTATATTCCTAAAACAATAATCAATACCGACCCAAATTTCTATTATAGAATATTCTCATACCCAGCGTGGGTATTCAATATTGTATTATATCCAATATCAAAAATTACAACTCTAATCTTGAAAATAATATTAAAGATTTTCAAGGTGGAAGATGAAAACATAGCTATCACCGAACAATTTTCAAAAAGTGACCTTGCCTACCTATTCAGTGAGGTAGCAACCGACGAGCAAAGCGAAGGTAGCGATGCAAAAGACTTAAAGATAATGCAAAATGCGCTCGAATTTTCCGACATCCGAATCCGCGATTGCATGATCCCCCCAGCCGACATTGAAGGATTGGATATAAACTCCACTATGAATGAGACAAAAAAAATGTTTGTTTCAACAAAATTTTCGCGACTACCTGTCTACGATGATTCTATTTATAATATAATAGGCTATATAAATATAAAACAACTTTTAAAAGATCCAAAATCTCTAAAAGAAATGGTACGTGAAATTGTTTATATACCAGAAACTATGAGTGCCCAAAAAGTGCTTACGTTGCTTATCAAACAACGTCAATCCATTGCTGTCGTGTTAGATGAATTTGGGCAAGCAGCAGGCATAGTCACCATGGAAGACCTACTTGAAGAGATATTTGGAGAGATACAAGATGAACACGACACCGATGATATAGTTGAAAATCTACTTCCCGATGGCACATTAATCATCTCGGCAAAGATTAGTATCAGCGACATAAATGAGAAATATTCATTCGATATTCCAGAATCGGAACACTACGACACCTTAGCTGGTTACATTTTGCATATATCAGAATCTATCCCTTCAAAAGGCGAAACTATCAAAGATGAAAATATGACAATAAAGATACTTAAAATGAATGATCGACGCATAGAACTAGTTAAAATAGAGCACCAACAAGAGGTAGATAGCACAATATTAGAAACTAAAGATGAAATTTAGACAGTTTATTATTATTTTATTCTAAATTTTATTATCTTTGCCACTTGTTAGTTGTCTTTAACCATCAAACAAACACTTACAAGACCACTAGCAACATAGTAATAAAATAGTTACGAAAATTTTAAAACATTGATATGGCAGCTTTAAACACACTTAGAACAAAAGGTGGAGTAGTTTTAGCAGTAGTGATTGGTATTTCGCTATTGGCTTTCCTTCTTGGTGACCTTACAAGCTCTTCGGGAACATTATTCAATTCATCAAACATGAATGTTGGTGTAATCGACGGAGAAAAAGTTTCAGTACAAGAGTACTCAGGTGAGATTGATAAACTTACTCTTGTTCAACAAATGCTAACTGGCAGAGAATCTCTTAACGAGCAAGAAACCGAAGCCGTTCGCTCTCAAACATGGGATAAAATTATCCGCGCAAAAGCCTTTTCTGAAAGCCTAACAAATTTAGGACTAACAGTTTCTGAAGAAGAGCAGGTAGACATGGCAAACGGAGAATACATCTCTCCAATCCTTATGTCAATCTTCGTAGATCAGCAAACAGGAGGATATGATCGCGAGATGGTAAAAAACTTTGTATCGAATATTGAAGCCGATCAATCAGGTCGCAGTGCAACGTTTTGGGCATATATAGAGAATGAAATGTTGAACGAAAGAGCACTAGCAAAATATTTTGCTCTTATCAAAAACGGCATCTATGTTACTAATGTTGAGGCTGAAGATATCACAAAAATATCTAACAACAATTTCAATATAGAATTTGTAACAAAACCAACATACTCAGTTGCAGATTCACTTGTAACAGTAAAAGAGGCAGATCTTAAAGCATATTATGATGCACACAAATCGCAATTTAAACAAGTTGCAAGCCGTGATATTGAATATGTTGTTTTTGAATCTCTTCCATCACCAAAAGATTATGAAGACGCAAAAACAAAAGTAAGTGAAATAGCAAACGAATTTAGAACCACTGAAGACATCAAACAATTTGTAAATCTAAATTCAAACAACGGTTTCGACCCATCATACAAAAAAGCAGCTGAAATGGCTCCGGAAATGGCAGCCTACGCATTTGGTGCGAAAGCAGACAGCATCTACGGACCAGTACTCAATGGCGATATATACACAATGGCTCGTATAGTTGAGTCAAAAAATCTTCCCGACACTTTAGGCGCAAAACACATATTAATTGCAGCCGATAATGCTGCTCTAGCTGATAGCCTACTAACAGTATTGAAAGCCGACAAAACAAAATTTGCAGAAATTGCATCTCAATATTCTCAAGACAAAAATGCTAACCTTAGCGGTGGTGATCTAGGTTCATTTGCAATGAGTCAAATGATTCCAGAATTTTCATCAGCAGTAGCAGCTGCAAAAGTTGGTGAAATCATCAAAGTAAAAACTCCATACGGACTTCATATCGTTGAAGTAACCAAAATCGGCGAACTCTTCCCTAAAGTGCAAATGGCAGTTATCAACTACACTGTTGATCCAAGCACAGAAACAAGTCAAACTACTTTTGCTAAAGCAACAGACTTCGCGTCAAAAGCCTCAGCAAAAAATGCAGACTTCGATAAGGTTGCCTCAGAAGTAGGAACCACAAAACGTGTTGCTCGTCTACGTGCAGGTGAAAGAAACATACAAGGCATTGAGGGTTCAACAGAGATTGTTCGTTGGGTATTCGACAACAAACAAGGGTCTATATCATCTGTAATTTCAATCGGTGATCAAAATATCATCGCTAAAGTTATATCTGCAAATGAGCATGGCATTGCACCTTTAAATAAGGTTGTAAAAGAGGTGTCAGAAATTGTTACAAACGAGAAAAAATCATCTTACCTAGCAGAACAAATCAAAGGAATGACATCGCTAGATCAAATGGCTGAGAAATTAGGCGTTAAAGTTGATACAGCGAGTGGTATAAATTTCAAATCATTCTATATTCCTCAACTAGGTGTTGCCCCAGGTGTTGTTGGTGCAGTATCTATCATGAACACTGGTGAAATAAGCAAACCTATTGAATCAATGAATTCTGTATCGGTAGTGAAAGTAACAGATCGCGTTGCAGCAGAAAACACAACACTAGAAAGCGAAAAAGTTGTTCTAAAAACAGCCGCTGAAAACTCACTCCAACAACGTGTGATGGGTGCAGTATATTCACTTGCAGATGTTGAAGATATGAGAATTAAATTCTTCTAGAAATTTATTTTAGTCACGCTTATAAAACAAAAGATCCAAAAGGAAAACCTTTTGGATCTTTTGTTTTTGCGTTTGCATACTTTTTTCGCAAAAAGTATTAATGATGTCTTAGATAAAATTTTTCAATACCCATAGTACATGAATATGCTATAAATCGTAACCGTCTCCACGATAACGTATAAAAAAACCAAACCCTCCGATTAATCATTAATCGGAGGGTTTGGTTTATATCTTATTCCATATATCTGGCAGTAGTTTTCGAAGTCTGTCTTGCGTTGCTGAGTGCGGAGTTAGTGCTAATTCATTCAA
>JAVVZN010000166.1:0-4246 GCA_036650555.1 Rikenellaceae bacterium | reverse complement strand
AGCGAGAGGGTGAGGTGTTTGCCTCTACTTTAAGCGATTATGATTATATTGTGTTGCTTGATGAGCGTGGAAAACAGCGTAGTAGTGAGGAGTTTGCATCATGGATAGAACAATGTACTCTTAAATCAATAAAACGAATGGCGTTTGTTATAGGTGGTGCTTATGGGTTTTCGGATGATATATATACCATGCAAAAAGAGCTCATATCGCTATCTAAAATGACCTTTTCACATCAAATGATTCGTCTAATATTCATAGAACAACTTTATCGTGCGTTTACCATTATAAAAGGAGAACCATATCACCATAAATAGATTGTGATGTTCAGAAGATTGGCAGAAATATATATTATACACAGGAGAAAAGTTGTTTTTTCTTCTTTTTTAATAGGTATATTACTTGTTATTGCTGCCGCTGCTATAAAATCGCATGACGATAAAAATCCATCTCGGCGTGATAAATTATATTGCCAGCGACAAATAAACAAATTGGATGATGCGTTTAGCGATTTTTCTGATCAATGGCTTTCTGATTCTGTAAAAGAGCATACAGAAAAATTCGATGCTATGATTGATATTTTCAATCGTTATCATTGTATGGTTATTCTTTATAAGAATGAAAGAGTGGCTTATATAAGTTCAAATGCGGTGGAACCCGATTCTGTTTCTTATAATATCATTAAAAGAGATCATGATTTCATATTCACCGGGAGTCGTCAAGCAATTCCAATCATAAAGCGAAATGACCATAAATGTGCTTTGTTGCTGATAACTCTTGCAACTGAAAATAGGCATATTAAAAAAATCAGTAGTCTGCAATTAAACAAAAAACTTATACCATCTAAACAGATATATATTACATCTTATTCTGCATTTGGTGAAAAGATATATTCAAAGAGTGGAGAATATCTCTTCTCGTTTATGCCAAACTCCAAAAGTGATGACTGGCTTTTAGTAGATATATTGCTTGCTTTAGGGCTTGTTTTGATTACCATAACATTTCTTCCACTTGTTACGCTGAGAGGTAATAAAAATATATTCTCAAATCTGTTTATTGCGATGGTGTTTCTTGTCGGTGTGATATTTGTGATCGACTTTCTCTCTCTGACACATAAGCTATTATGGATTCTCCCTCTAGTGATCTACATCTACACAAATATAGTGTTTCATATAATTAAAAAGGTTAGTCATCTCACCAATTCCCCCGAATCTCTTATTACAAGGCGATTTAAGATAGTGTACGACATATTCATCCCGCTATATATGATTATGTTGTGTGCAATGATTGTCTATTCAACATCGCTTTGTAAAGAGCATATTTTCATCTACTTATTACCAGTTATAATGCTAACGGCTGGTTTTATGAATCTACTAATAGGGTTCAATATTGTGAATAAAAATAGTAGGATAGTATGCCCTGTGTTGTTCCTTGTGTTAATAAGCGTGGCAGCAATAGTGGTGTCGTCGTTTGTTGATATGCGTCTTTTTGTTACAATAATTATACTCTCTATTGCAACTTTTATTGTGCTTATCTTCCATAAATATTTTAATAAAATAACTATATTCTATATCGTAACTATCCCAATATCAATAGCATGTTCATTCATACTTACCGGGATAGAAGATATTTCGGTGTTTGGCGAGCAACTTAATTACACTCAAACTGCCACTCCATTGAATTTCTACATGTCGCTACTTCAACGTGAGTTTCCACTACGCGCAGTTGTAAATAGCACTAATTTATTTCATGGTTATTTCACAATCGTACTCTACACCACAATCACAATTATATCTTCAAACGTGTTGCTACTGGAGCGAAAGATATATCGTATAAGAAGAAATTCAATGTCGTGGAAAGTGCATTTTATTCTCTATCTGGGTATAGGATTGATACTCTTTATGTCGATCATGCTGAGTCGTAATTTTGTAAGAAGCATAAAAAAAGAGTCGATAAACATGTATGTGAATCGCGTGTGTAACTCTATTTTATACGACTTTATGAAAAACGGATCTAATGTAATAGATTGGGTTGAGAAGGCAGAGACAAGTTATGACGTCAATGTAGATATATATACCTCGGATGGCACATTGCTTTACAATTCTGTTAAAGATAAAAATGCGCTTACGGTTGTTCCTAAGCGTCTTAATAGCAAGTTGGTGAAAGAAATATATTCAAATTCGGGTGAAAACTACATCATTGTTGATTCGTATTTGTCGCGTGTAGATTATCTGTCGGCCTATATAATTATTCCAGGCAATCTCATAATGCACATACCGTTCAATGAGCAATATACAATGCAGAACTTTTATCCCATGATAACACGATTTATAAATGTGTTTATAAGCTCGTTGCTAGTTTTGTTGTTTCTAACTACTATAATATACAACAAACTAACTCAACCATTAGAGATGCTTAATCGCAATGTAGGTATCATTCGTGCTCGTCAGCGTATATTTATAAAAGATTCCATAAAACACAATTCGGAAGTGTCGTCGATAATCAACGAATACAACAAGATGATAGCCGAGCTAGAAACAAAATACAATCTTCAGATCACAGTAGAGCGTCAAAACACATGGAATAAATTAATAAGAGTGATAGCTCATGAGGTGAAAAATCCGCTCACTCCAATTTTGCTTAAATCGCAGATGGTGCTTTACCGCAAAGCAAAAGGCGATAAATCGTGGGAAACACTTATTGATGAAACGCTAAATACAATAATTGAACAGACAAAACGAATCTCTGGATTAATCACAACAATGATTGAGTCGCCAGAAAAATATATTGGAGTTGGAGAGGTGGTTAAGGTCATGCCACTACTAGAGAATGTGAAACAATTTTATTCTGCTTATAGTAGAATAAAATTTAATATCATTAATCACACTCCTAATCTTGAGGCTGTTGTCTTTTTTAATAGGGAAAACTTATGGAGTGTAGTAAGTAATATAACGTCGAATGCAATTGATGCTATAATATTAAAAAACACTATAAACGGCACAGTGTCAATTTTTATAACAACCACATTCGATAAGATTATTCTTAAAATATACAATAACGGCGAAGCTATTCCACCTGAAAACATACCTAAAATATTCGATTTTAATTTTACAACTAAAATAGATGGTAATGGACTCGGTTTGTATTTGGTTCAGCAGATAATAAAAATGGAGAATGGTGAGATATATGTTGAATCATCTGATCAAATTGGAACGGAATTTACCATAGTTATACCTAGATACAAAGAGGAGGCTGCCTCTAAGCAGTAATAATATGTTTTGCAAACATCTCATCTAGGATAATAGCTGCATCTTCAATGCACTTTTCACAAGGTCGTGTGGCATAATAGCTCTCTGTGCGTGGTGATGGCACTGGGTTTAGTGTCTTTTCGGCGCGATCGCCCAATATTTCGCGACATACTATTGATCCGTGGTGCTCTTTGAATTTGCTGCACATTTTTTGAGTTTGCTCGTATATGTTTTTTCGTGCCACAGCTTTGTCTGCGTCATCAAATTTTGATGAAGCACCAATAATCATGCACATGCCACTGACAGCACCGCAAACTTCGCGTTGGCGACCGACGCCAGCACCAAATGGAGCTGAGATGTTTTTTGCCATCTCTTCAGTCATGCCGCATTCTGCTTTGTAAGCTAACACTACTGATTGTGCGCAATTATACCCTTCTCTGAAGAAGTCTACTGCTATTTGTGGTCTTGTTTTTTCCATGATAAAATATCGTTATTTTGCAAAGTTACAAAAACTATTTCTGCTACAAAACTATTGGTGGCAGATAAAAATTTCTAATGTAGTATGTAATCGTGTGATTTACCTCTAATTTTTACCTAAGCCATGAATAATAGAGTAATACTTTTTTCTTTAAGACAGCTTCTTAATGAATATCTTTGTATCTTTGCATACAAGTAATAGATAAAAATTATTGTTACATATTGCTGCATCAATAATTATTTATAATCACTTACAATTTAGGTTAATATGAAAAATAGAGTTTTACAAAGCATTTATCAGAGATGGAGTGTACGCCATTTCACAGATAGAAAAGTAGAGAAAGACACTTTGATTGAACTTGTAAGAGCCGCAATGGCAGCTCCAACAGGGAAAGATAAGCGTCCGTGGGAGTTTGTGGTGGTAACAGAAAGAGAAACTCTTGATAGATTATCAGATGCTCTGCCATTTGCTAAGATGCTATCAACTGCAACAGCAGCAGTAGTGATATGCGGAAACACAGATG
>JAVVZN010000165.1:0-4254 GCA_036650555.1 Rikenellaceae bacterium | reverse complement strand
AATGCCTGCCTGCTTAACTGTGCGAAACCCCTCAACAGAAAGTGGAGCTGCATTTATGTTTACACGACGTATCTCGCCTCCGTTATGTTTGATAGTGTATGCTTTTTGTGTGCATTCTGCAATAAATTCGGGAGAGTAAGTGGGATGTTCACCAAAAACCAATATCAAACGCTTGTGTCCTGCATCTTCCAATGCCTCTATCTCAGATGTAAATTCAGTTGATGATAGCGTTCTACGCACAAGGTCTCTATTTGTCACACGAAAACCACAATACAAACAATTATTACTACAATGATTGCCAACATAAAGAGGAGCAAAAAGCACAATTCTATCTCCATAGATTTTGCGTTTTAACTCTTTTGCTGCTGCTATTATTTTATCAATATTTTCACGATCACTAGCGCCTATCAACGTTGCACATTCTTGCAAGGAAAGACGATTTTTATTAAGCGATCTGCTTATTACAGCATCAATCTCAGCAGTTGTTGGATGTTTATGTTTTTCTAGTATTTCGTAGATCTCATTACGATCTATAAACGGAATACCGCATTTATCTTCTATTTTATATCGTTGCGGTGTGAAAATTGATTTCATTGTTATTTTACATTTAAACAGCTAGTATATACAAAGTTAATACTTTATTTGTAATATCGGCAAAATGTTGCGATATTTGTTGTCTACAAATTTGATTCTACCATAACATGACAAAAAAAAGAGGTTCGTTTAACAGTAATTTCGGTGCAATAGCCGCCGCAGCAGGATCAGCAATAGGGCTTGGAAATATCTGGAGGTTTCCGTATGTTGTTGGAGAAAATGGCGGCGCAGCTTTTATAATAGTTTATATCCTTATCATTGCGCTTATCGGACTTCCTCTTATCATGACAGAATTTGCTCTTGGTCGTAGCACACACAAAAATGTGTTCGGCACATTCAGACTTCTCGCTCCAAAAACAAAATGGTATCTTGTGGGGATAATCGGAATTGTGGGCTCACTCATAATACTGTCGTTCTATTCAGTTATTGCAGGATGGACATTAGCCTTTCTTGAATTTTCTATCACCGACTCATTCTCTGGGGTCGATCCAGCACAGATAGCTCTCAACTTCAAATCATTTGTAAACGGTGGAGTGGAACCAGTGCTCTACATGGTGCTATTTATTATTCTTACCGCAATAATTGTGTGTCTTGGTGTTGAAAAAGGCATTGAGCGCTACAACAAAATTTTGATGCCAATTTTATGCTTGATATTAATCATACTATCAATAAACTCATTCACATTAAGCGGCTTAAATGAGGGTCTGTCATTTCTTTTCAAGCCCGACTTCTCGAAGATAGACGGCTCTGTGGTGCTTAGTGCCTTAGGACAAGCTTTCTTCTCCATGAGCATTGGAATGGGATGTCTTATGACCTACGGATCGTATCTACGCAAGGAAGACAACATATTCAGAACAGCAGGCTATGTTGCAATCAGCGACATGACTATTGCAATACTTGCTGGCATAGCAATATTTCCTGCGGTGTTCACCTACGGAATAGAACCCGGATCTGGTCCCGACCTTGTTTTCATAACCCTACCGAACATCTTCGCCCAAATGACAGGCGGATACATATTCTCAATAATGTTTTTTATTCTTCTAGCGGTGGCGGCTATCACCTCATCTGTTTCGTTAATGGAGGTTGTGGTGGCATATCTATGTGAAGAATTCAAGATGAAACGCATAACAACAGTGCTTATCGCCACTCTGCTTGCCATAGCAATAGGCACATTATGCGCAGTTTCACAAATGGAAACATCAACTATAAAAATTGCAGGACAAAACATCTTCAACCTACTCGACAATTTCACTTCATCATATATGCTGACAATAAGCGGATTTTTAATTGTGTTGTATGCAGGCTGGTTTATGTCTAAAACTAAGTTACGCGAAGAGATTATTGCCAACAGCAGTTTTGTTGCCAAAAATTATGGCACATTCCTATTTCTTATTCGATTCATTGCTCCTACTGCAATCATATTTGTGTTTCTAAGTAAGGTAGGAGCGATCTAACATAATTTTCTTATAATCAGTATTAAAATTTATATATTCAAAATGCGTAAAGGTTTTAGTTCTCGTTTTGGTGCGATAGCAGCAGCGGCAGGTTCAGCAATAGGTCTTGGAAATATATGGCGTTTCCCATATATTGCAGGAGAAAATGGTGGTGGAGCATTCATATTTCTATATATTGTAATAGTTATAGTAATAGGTCTACCGATGCTTATGTCGGAATTTACACTAGGCAGGTACACACAGAAGAACGTGTTCGGTACATTCCGTAAACTTGCTCCAGGCACAAAATGGTATGCTATTGGGGTGCTTGGTATCATCTCAGCATTTGCCGTACTATCGTTTTATATAGTGGTTTCGGGTTGGACGGTTGCTTTTCTTATTGATGCCATAAAGGGGACATACATGAATATGTCGAGCGGAGAGATACAATCTAGCTTTGAAACATTCTCAGAGAGCGGCATGGGAGCTCTTCCATACATAGCTCTATTTTTGATTGTCACCGCATTTATTGTTGCACTAGGAATAGAGAAAGGGATAGAACGTTACAACAAGATCTTGATGCCGATGTTGGTGTTTATAATCCTCATACTATGTATCAACTCATTCACTCTAAGCGGATTTAAAGAGGGAATAGAGTTTATCTTCAAACCCGACTTTTCAAAGATAACCACCACCGTGGCGCTAAATGCACTAGGACAAGTATTTTTCTCGCTTAGTATAGGCATGGGGACGATGATGACTTACGGATCATATATTCGTAAAACCGACAATCTATTATTCACCTCAACCACTGTGGCTTTTGCCGATGCAACAATAGCGATCCTTGCTGGCATAGCTATTTTCCCTGCCGTATTCTCTTATGGCATTGAACCTGCATCAGGACCAGAATTAGTATTTATAACCTTGCCTAATATCTTCGGACAGATGATAGGAGGTTACTACCTAAGCATACTATTCTTTATATTACTATTTGTTGCAGCCCTCACCTCTGCCGTTTCTGCCATGGAGGTTGTCATAGCATACATCACCGAAGAGTTTAAATGGAGCAGAAATAAAGCTGTTATCACAACAACCATAACACTTCTTATAACAGGTGGCTTGTGTAGCTTATCCATGAAACCAGACTCTCCAATATCTATCGGCGGCGTTTCACTATTCGACATCTGCAATATTGGATCCTCGTCATATCTTATGCCTATTGGTGGATTCTTCATAGTGCTCTTTATGGGATGGGTGTTTTCAAAACAAGCATTACAAAAGGAACTCTCATCGGGAGGACGATATAAAATTATATATTACCCTTTCTTCAATTTTATTGTTAAATTTGTGGCACCAATAGCAATATCAATGATCTTTTTATCACAAATCGGAATACTATAAAGATATATAACGCATACAAACAACTTCTAAACTCTATAATTTATGAAATTATCAAGATTTATTGCATTACTATTTACTGTTGTAATAGTTGCATCGTGCTCACCAAAGCACAACACACTGACCACTGAAGAGATTGCCGACGGATGGCAATTGCTTTTTGATGGTCAAACAATGAACGGATGGCGCGACTTCAATGGCGACACACTAACAGAACCTTGGTCAGCAGAAAATGGCGTAATTAAAGCTAGCGGCACAGGTAGTGATGGATCTGGTTACATAGCAACAGATAAAGAATACGAAAACTTTATCCTTGACTGGGACTGGAAACTATCTAAAGGTGGTAACAGCGGAATGATCTATCACGTGCAAGAAGGCGCAGCATTCAAAACTCCTTACGTGACAGGTCCAGAATATCAACTACTCGATGTACCTAACTTTGAAGGTGAGTTGGAAGAGTGGCAAAAACTAGGCGTAGACTACGCAATGCACTTACCCGACAGCTCAAAAATGAATGTCAATCCTTACGGTGAGTGGAACAACTCAAAAATAGTATTCGACAACGGACATGTTGAACATTGGTTAAACGGTGAGAAAATTCTTGAATTTGAAGCATGGACTCCAGATTGGTTCGCACGCAAAAAAAGCGGCAAATGGGCAAATGCTCCTGAATATGGCTTAGCTAAAAAAGGTGTTATCTGTCTTCAAGACCATGGCAACCCTGCTGAGTTTCGTAACATCAAAATCAAAGAACTTCCACGCAAAGCAGGTGGCACTGAAGAGGTTTTATTCAACGGCACTGATCTTACAGGCTGGGAACCTTATGGCA
>JAVVZN010000164.1:0-4259 GCA_036650555.1 Rikenellaceae bacterium | reverse complement strand
TTCAGCGACCAAACCGAACGGGGTGTTTTATGAAAACACTTCATCGCAAAGGTATGATAATTTTTTGCTCAATAATCCGTTTTACATTTGCATAAAAGAAACTAATTAATTACTTTTGTGGCATAATGATTAATTTATGAAAAGAGAGCTATTGTATTCAGTGGAATATCTCGAATTTGCAGAGGGTGCAAGTAACCGCACTAAAGACAAATTAAGTTACGCTATTGAGATGTTGCAAAATACAGATGTTATTTCAACAAAATTCGTTAAACATCTAATTAATACGGAATTTTATGAATTACGCATTTCTGTTGACAAAGAAATACGGGTGATTCTTTTCACGGTTGATAATGACAACATAAATCTATCACGGCAAATAGTTTTCCTTAATGGCTTCACTAAAAAGAGCACAAAAGACTATCAACGAGAGATTGAAAGAGCAATAACGATACTTCAAAAAACCATACAGCTATGACACAATATCCCAGATTAACACCCGAAGAGTTGAAAAAAATTCGCCAACACGATTTTTCCAACGATCCTAATTTCACAAATGCAGAAACTGTACTTTCAGCTAAATACGGTGAAATAGGCACGCAAAGCCGTGAAGATTTTCAGGCAAAAGCCAAGGCGTGGTACTATGGTGAGATACTCCGAGAGAAACGTAAGGAGTTGAAAATGACTCAAAAGCAATTAGCCGAACGCATTGGACGGGAACGTACATACGTAAACCGTATAGAACAAGGCGAAACGGATATACAACTCTCTACGTTTATCCGTATTACAGAAGCGTTAGGGATTGATATATCTTTGAATGTTCGGTTAGCGTAACGCATTATCATGGCAACTTGTACAAACCACCTCTTTACGGGGTGGTTTTTTGTTGAGGTTCGGGTATTCCTTAAAGCCAACCGAGCCCCGACAATCGCCTCGATTGATCAGGTGGCACATACAAACGCCACAAATCAATCGCAATTTTGGAGTGGAGCGATTCGACAGAACACCTCATGAGGAGATTTATACCATAAGTGTAGCTGGGCTGCTATACGCTTCTTAGTTGTCAAAGAAATTGACATATATGTACAATTTATGTACATTCAAATGTCGTTTTGTATTCGTATATTATTGATATACATTCATATATATGTGCTGGCATGATGTTTGTTATTTCTTATATTAAAAACACTAAACCATGATAAGAAACTTTATTACAACGCTGCGCCAATTCGCATTATCTTCTATTTTAAACATAATAGGTTTGAGCGTTACTATCTCTGCATTTATTTTGATAATGATGCAAGTTAATTATGAATATAGTGTTGGAACTAGCGACCCACGCCATAAAAATATTTATCGTCTGGAGAGCAAAAATCAAGGTGAGAGTATGTGGGGGATAACAATACATCCTAGAATTTACGAAAATTTTCTAAAATGTACACCTCAAGTTGAAGAACATGCCGAATTTTTATATAGTTCTACTACAATAAAGGTAGAAGAGCTAGTTTATAAAAATATTCCACAAACACTTATCATAAGCGATATTTCAAAACTTTTCCATGTTGAGATGAAAGAGGGAGTATTTTCTTCAGTAATGGATCCAGGCAATGTTGTTGTGAGTGAGAGTTTAGCAAAAAAACTTTTTGGAACTGTTTCGGCAATTGGAAAGAAGATAGATGATAAGGTGGTTAGCGGTGTATGTAAAGATTTTGGACCTGCATCTATTATCACAGATGGGATGTTTGTAAAATCATATAGTGGTTCTTATGCCTCATCGTTTTGCTATCTGTCTGATAATATTGATACCAAAGCAATTGTCGAGAATTTCAAAGCACTTGCTAAAAGAGATCTAGATGGTTTCGGAATAACCGATATGAAATTAGTTGCTATAAAAGATAATTATTTCGATAATAATTTTGTGAAAAATTCTTTTGTGAAGAGAGGAAACATTACGATTACAAATATCTTATTGTCGGTTGCGATTTTAATTATAATTATTGCTATAAAAAATTTCATCAAATTTTCCACTGCCCTCGCGCCTGTGCGTATAAAAGACTTGAACACTAGATCTGTGCTAGGTTCTTCACGTAAGGCTTTAAGGTGGAGGATTATTGCGGAGGCGTTATGTTTTACACTTGTTTCTTATGTTATTGCGCTCGCTATTGTTGATATAGTTGTTAAAACTTCTCTCTTAGGGTTGTTTAAAGCCGACGACATGTCGATTTTGACTAACATTGGGGTGGTTCTGGCTGTTTTTGTATTGTCGATAGTGATTGGTTGCATAGCAGGGTTGTATCCTGCATTCTATTCAACATCTTTTGAACCATCACTCGTTCTCAATGGATCGTATAAACTCTCTGCTGGTGGGAATTATCTCTCATTTGGGCTTATAGGATTTCAGTTTCTAGTGTCGATGGCATTGATAATAATAGCATTCTTTGTGGGGTTGCAAAACAAATATATGGAAGATAAAGATTTGGGATATAGAGATGAAAATATTATTTTGGTGAGTTCAATATATGATCAAGCTAAACTTAGTGTCATAGAGAGTCGTATCAAAAAATTGGCAGGAGTGAAAGGCACAGCTCGTTATAATGGTAGTTTTGGTGTTTATAATGGCGATATGATAAGCGATATAGTATTTAATGGCGACACAGTTCATACGTGTACATATTTCGTTCAAGATGGTTTTTTGGAGTTGATGGGTGTGCCACTTATCAAGGGTAGGTCGTTTCGATCTACCGATAAACCACTAATAGATTACCAAAGTGGGGAGATGGATGCCTTACCCACAGTGGTGCTTAATGAGTCGGCTTTACGTGCATTTCATAGCTCTGTTGATTCTGTTATTGTGAGCAGTGGCAGCTCGTTCCATGTGATAGGTGTGGTACCAGATGTAATAACCACCTCTCTGCACTCAGCAGTTGAGCCAATAATGTATGCAAAAGATAGTAATTGTAAAGAGCTGGTTGTGAAAGTAGAGGGTAAAAGTGCAAACGATGCGATAGCCGGTATTAGAAATATTGTAAAAGAAATAGAACCATCTGAGTATTGGTCAGTAAAGTTCTACGATAAATATCTTGCTGAGATGTATGTTAATGAGAGAGATTTGTCGATGCTCATAACTCTATTTTCTTTTTTGGCAATCATCATATCTCTTATGGGTGTGTTTGGATTGGTGGCTTTTGAAACTCAACGTCGTTGTCGTGAGATTAGTTTGCGTAGGATTAACGGAGCTAGTGTTGCGGAAGTTGTGGTTATGTTCAATCGTCGTTTTGCACTATTAGTAGCTATTAGTTTCGTTGTGGCTGCACCTTTAGCATATTATGCAGTGGAGCAGTGGTTGTCTGGGTTTGCTTACCGAACACCGATATATGTATGGGTATTTGCAGTTGCGCTGCTGATTGTATTTGTTAGTACTTTTCTGACTGTGACAATTAAATCGCTTAATGCAGCAGTAGAGAATCCTATTGAAACGTTAAAAAGATAAGCCCGACACGATAGCCCACCAAGCATCTGCCTGCTGAACAAGCATCTGATACCCATTTTTAACGGTTGCCTTTTGAAGTCGTGCTTTCTGCATGAATTTTGTTTCTGATGGATTGAATATGAGGTCGAATATGAAATGTTTAGGTGTTATGGCATCATAGTTAATGTCTGGGTAGAGATCTATGTCTGGTGACATTCCCAGTGGAGTGGTGTTTATGATAAGTTTGTGCGATTCAATTATTGAATCGGTTAGTTCTTGGTAGCTTATTGCCGAAGATGAACTTTTACGCGATACTAATTGATAGTCTATATTCATGTCGGCTAGTGCTGTGCAAACAGCTTTGCTTGCTCCACCACTACCTAACACTAACGCGTTGGGTCTAGATGAGCCAATCATATCGGTAAGCGATTTTCGAAAACCTATAATATCGGTGTTGTAGCCTTTAAGTTTGCCGTCGCTCAATATTTTAACGCAGTTTACAGCGCCTATTCTTTTAGCGGTTGGATCAATTTCGGTTAGAAAAGGGATTATGGCAACTTTATGTGGAATAGTGACATTGAACCCTTGTAGTGTTGGGTTCTCTATGATCACATCTTTAACCATTTCTATGTTTTCAATTGGAAAGTTCTCGTAGCTCCACTCTTTTAACGGTTCACAACCAAACTTCGCATTGAAATAACGCGCTGAGAATGAGTGTCCGAGAGGAAAACCTATGAGCCCTAACTTTTTCATCTTAAAATAGGTATTTTATTGCGATAAACCCACCTATAAG
>JAVVZN010000163.1:0-4318 GCA_036650555.1 Rikenellaceae bacterium | reverse complement strand
ACCTATGCCGCACATACTCATCTTCGATAGTTTCAAATTTAATGAACTTGAGGGTAACATTAGAGAAAACATCCGTCCAAATATATCCTTCTTAACTTTTGGCTTAGCCACCTTTTTAATTACGTTAAGACCCCAGAAAGTAAAAAATATGGTGACTTTTCGACCCGTTGCTGCGGCACCGTTGGCTAAGATGAATGTTGCCAGTGCCTTATCGAGATCATCACTGAACATTATGAATGTTTTAGCTCGTGCATCGCACGAGGTGACGATGCTACATGCGCCTGGAGCACTTTTTTCTATCACAACCGTGTAACGACCTTTGTCTGAGACATTAGAGATAAGATTATGACCTGTGGTTTTACACCACGAATCAACATCTCGCGCAAAACCTACATCGGTGGAGATCATCTCTACCCTATCGCCATTCTCAACTGAATCTATCGCCTGTTTCACTTTTAAAATCGGACCTGGACATTGTAATCCACACGCATCGACCTTTAATGTTTTTATTTCGCCATCAAAAGGTTTTTGTGTGTCCATGTCTATTCCATTTATGCTGTTATCACCAATACTGGTAATCTGCAATGGAGCTATCGCCGTTTGGTATGTTTTGTAACCACCCGATAAATTTTTGACATCGGTATAGCCACGAGCAACGAGTATTTTTAAAGCCAAATAACCGCGTAGACCTACTGCACAATAGATATAGATTGGTTTATCGTGAGGCACCTCAACAAGTCTACTACGTAAATCATCAAGCGGAATATTTATTGCACCCGAAATAGCTCCAAACGAAAACTCATCTTTTGTGCGAACATCAAGTATAAATATCTTTTCACTATCGACCTCTCTCATCTCTCGCCATGTGACAATTGGCATGGCTCCACTTATGATATTGCTTGCCACGTAACCTGCAATGGCAATAGGATCTTTTGCCGAAGAGAACGGAGGCGCGTAGGCATGTTCAACCTTTAGAAGATCATAGACGGTGCCACCATGTTTGATAAGTAGAGCTATCTGATCTATTCGCTTATCAACACCATCATAACCTACACATTGAGCACCATAGAGTTTTCCACTTAATGGATCAAAAGTCAGTTTTAATGTGAGTGGAAGTGCATCGGGATAATACCCTGCATGCGACGAGCTATGAGTAGTGGAGCTCAGATATGGCATCTCCATCTGTTTAAGGCGCTTTGCGGCAAGACCAGTTGATGCCACCGTCAGATCAAACACCTTTGCTATTGATGTTCCTATTGCGCCTTCATATTTTGTTGTGTTGCCAAAAACCATATTATCTGCCACTATACGTCCTTGACGATTTGCAGGATTTGCCAGATAGTTAAGCCATGGTTTACCTGTCAAAGGGTGCGGAAATTCAACCGCATCACCAACCGCATAAATGTCTTCGGCAGACGTTTGCATATATTCATCCACCCAGATACCTCCTGTGCTACCAATTTTGATCTCAGCCGATTTGGCTAGCGACGTTTCTGGACGTACCCCAATAGAGAGAATCACAATATCGGCATCAATAATTTTGCCACTCACAAAATGAACCTCAATATGATCACCTCTCTTAATGAAACTCTCCACTCCCTCCTCTAAAAAAAGGTGTACACCTTTCTGTAAGAGATGTTGATGCACGTGAGTTGCCACAGAGAAATCAACAGGCGCCATCACCTGATTACCCATCTCCACAATCGACACATCAGCACCTGCATGATGCAGGTTTTCAGCCATTTCAAGCCCAATAAACCCAGCACCAACCACAGTAGCATTCTTTATTTTGTGCTCTACGATGAAATTTTTAATTCGATCAGTGTCATCCACATTTCTAAGCGTAAACACCCCTTCCAAATCTATTCCTTTTAAAGGCGGACGAACAGCTGTTGCCCCTGGCGAAAGTAGTAATTTGTCGTAGCTCTCATCATAAACAGACCCATCTCCCCTACGGATTGTAACGCTCTTCTGCTTAGAATCAATAGCCACAACTTCATTTTCAACCCTCACGTCAATATTGAATCTACCTCCAAACGACGCTGGCGTTTGCAAAAACAATTTTTCTCGATGAGTAATTGTCCCTCCAATGTAGTATGGTAATCCACAATTTGCATAAGATATATACTTGCCTTTCTCTATAAGAATTATTTGAGCAAACTCATCTGCCCTACGTATTCTTGCTGCTGCTGTGGCCCCACCAGCCACACCACCTATAACAATGTGTTTCATTATCTATTAGTATTAAAAATTATATTCCTAATGAAATTAATTCCATAGGAAATTACACGACAAAGGTATATTATTTTTTTGATAAAACAGATACTGTAATCAAATTTATCGCAAATAATTATTTTGATCCGATTTTAAGTTTTAGCCCTTTGATATTGGTGTCCCACATAGATTTAACGTCGGCTTCATCGCCGAGGGGTGCGAAATCGGTGATTGATAGCGAAACCACACCTGTCAATTCATCTGAGGTGATCTGCATCTCAAAGTAATAATCGGTGTTGAGGTCGTCTTCCCACTGGAATCTAACAAAACTACCTGTCTTTGAACGAATGAGTTTTGCTTTTTGTGATGATTTTCCCCACCAAAAAACGTAATACACACCATTACGCTCATCAACGGTGATATTATCGGCAAACCAACCCGACAGACCGCTAGGTGCACTTATACATCTGTATAATGATTGTACAGTTGTATTGAAAAGATATTCCAATGTTATTTTATGTTTTGCCATTGGTAGTAATTTTCGTGTAATTTAATGAAAATAAATATAACTAGCAAATAAGTATTTTTATTTCTCTGTCATTCATTATAGGAAAGCTATTATTTAAGCTATTTTATGACTTATAAAAAAAGTTGCACAAGTTTTGTATTAAAAATATTTATTGATTAAATCATCTTAAAACCTTATACTATGAAAAACATTCTATTTTTACTTGCTGCAACTATTCTCATCTCTTCATGCAGCACTGTCAAACGGCTACAAAAAGATCCGATGATCACCACCAATCCAACAACAATAGATCTTACCGCAGATGGAGAAAATCCACTTGTAGATGTTAGTTATCAAATAAATGTTCCAGCAAAATATGTCCCTAGGAGAGCACAGCTGGTGTATCAACCTCAATTTTTGACAACTGAAAATGGAGTAAATCTTACTCCTGTGGTAATAAATGGCAAGAAAATAGCTAAACATGAGAAGAGAATGCTCAAAAAAGGTTTAACGCTACCCTATCCAGATGCTATTCGTGTAGAAGGCGACAAAAAACCAGTGTCTGTTGATTATGATGTTCAAGCACCATTTCTTGCTTGGATGCCTAACTCAGAGCTTGTTGGTTGGACTCTACTTAATTGCTGTAAAAAACATAAAGAGCTAATAATCAACCGCCAAATAATTGCAGAAGGTGTCATGCCTCCAATGGGAGGTCCAGGTCCTGTTCTAACCAAAGAGGTAACAAAACAAACAAAGACAGATCAAGAACAGACTGAGAAAATTTGTTTCATGGTGAATAGTTCAGAATATGATCCAAATTTAGCCGATAACGCCAAGAACGAGTCCAACTTCAAGAGTCTACTTGCGAAGATAAACAGTAGTAATAATATGACACTGAAAGGTATTAACGTGATCGGTTCGGCATCTCCCGAAGGAACCACCGCAATAAACAACAAGCTTGCTAGCTCTCGCGCCGAGAAGATAAAAAACATGCTTACAACAAACATGGCATTAAGCCCCAATATGCTAACTATATCATCAATAGGAGCTGACTGGAACGGTTTTAAAACACTGGTTCAAAACTCTTCTCTCACAAATAAAGATCACATTATAAAGATAGCAGATAGTAATCTTACCGATTGGGCAAAAACTGAACAACTAAGAAAACTAAATAATTTCAACATAATAAAGAGTTCAATCCTTCCAAAACTACGCACTGTTACATGTGAAGTTAATTATATTGTGACAAACACAACCACTGAATGGGTTCCTAAATAAGTAACACCAACCATTTCTATTCACAAATAATTGCAAATAGAAAAGCGTCAAAAACTACATGAGTTTTAGACGCTTCTCTATTTGTAAGAAACTGTTTTAATTTATTAATCTCTTTTCTAAACCAAGCAGACACAGAACCCCTATCTCAGCGCCATTAAATGAGAGCTATTGGCAAAAATTAAGATCAATCCAAAATTACACTGGTTTTCGGATTGATCTTGTTTTCGGATTGTCTTGTTTTCGGATTGATCTTGTTTTCGGATTGTCTTGTTTTCGGATTGATCTTGTTTTCGGATTGATCTCACTGAACCGTTTGAA
>JAVVZN010000162.1:0-4347 GCA_036650555.1 Rikenellaceae bacterium | reverse complement strand
GCATAATAGTGCAAATTAAAGAGGTTAAAAAAGGTGAAACAGTTGGTTATAGTCGTCTGGGAGTCACCACGCGTGACACCAAAACGGCAACAATAGCCATTGGTTATGCCGATGGATTACGAAGAGCTCTTGGGTGTGGAAAATGGAGCGTGGAGGTAGGAGGCTCTTTAGCTCCTATCATAGGTAATATATGTATGGACACTTGCATGATTGATATTACTGACATATCTGCTGTTAAGGTTGGAGATTATGTCACTATCTTCGGAGAGAACCCAACTGTGACCGACATGGCCGATACTCTGGGAACAATAGAATACGAGGTACTTACAGATGTATCTATGCGTGTAAAACGCACTTACATTAAAAGCTAAAATTATGAAACACACAATACTTACACTGATATTACTCTTGACATCGCATTTTAGTCACGCACAACGTTATAACTACTCACGTGTTGTGAAACAAACTGCGGCTGAGAGTTTAGAGGCAATACCTATCGACACTGTGCCGTCGAATAAAAAAGGCATGAGCATGGTGCTTTATTCAAATGGTACATGGAAATACAAGATAGATGATAACCATAAGATGGACCTTTACAGTGCTTTCAACCATCACTGGGACACCACTCAACTTTTTGTGTTTAAAGATGTTGCTTATAGTGATTTGCCGCCAATTGTGGAGTTGAATATAATTGATAAGCTATCAGATTTCTCTGCGCCGATCATTGGTGGTCGAGTTTCGAGTAAATATGGTCCGCGTAGATCAAAAAATCACAACGGCACCGACATAGCATCCGACAAAGGCACTCCTCTGTACGCCACATTTGATGGTAAGGTGCGTTATGCAAAGTATCAAACAGGTGGTTATGGCTATCTTGTGATAATTCGTAATGTCAATGGGCTTGAGTCGTGGTATGGGCATATGTGTAAGCTATTTGTGCAAGCAAACGACTATGTGAAAAGTGGTCAGATCATAGGATATGTTGGTAATACAGGTCGTAGTCGCGGAAATCATGTTCACTATGAGTTACGTTACAAAGATCAAACATTCGATCCCGAATTTCTAATTGATTTTGAAACTGGGAGTCTGCGTTACACCAAATTTTCCCTTGAAAAATCGTTCTTCAATATTCATTCACGTGCATCCGAGATTTTGGATGAAGAAGACGACAACTACACCGCATCAAGCGATTTGTTTGCAAATGCAACCGATGCTGCCGCTGTGAAAGAGGCTGCTCTTACAAGTGCCGGAGAGGCTCCTAGGGCAAATGTCGAAATATCAGAGAGTTCATCGGCAGCTGTTTATCACACAGTGAAAAGTGGAAATACCCTTGGCAGTATAGCCGCAAAATATGGAACTTCAATTGATAAAATATGTAAATTGAATGGTATAAAAAGAACTACCGTTCTTCAGTTAAAGCGTCGTCTAAGAGTAAGATAATGTATGTTGATGTCATTTTGCCAATTGCAATACCTGAACTTTTTAGCTATCGTATAGATAGTGATGAGATGTGCCGACTCATTCAAATTGGGTCGATCGTTGCTGTGCCCATTGGAAAAAGCAAAATTTCTGGCGCTATTGTGATGTCGATTCATGAAGGGGAGAGTGCTCGTGAGCTAAAAGAGGTTTTAGATATTATTGATTATGATCCTGTGATAAGCCGCAACCAACTTGAGTTTTGGAAATGGTTGTCGTCATATTATATCTGCACTCTGGGAGAGGTTTATGATCAGTTTATGCCATCATCGTTAAAGCCTCGTACAAATTATTTAAGTGAAGATAACCACACAATCTATAAATTTCCAAAACTATATGGGTTTAAAGATGTTGATTTTATATCATTAAATCCTACCTATCTATCAGATGAGATGCAAGCCTCATTGCTCGATAAATATAGGCGGAAGAAGTCGAAGGTTAAATTGCTAACCATTCTCATGGAACAAGCCGCTGTGAACCAAAATGCTACAAATGCCATCGCAAAATCTTCGATCTTTAATCAAGGGATCACTGGTAGCACTATTAATGATCTGATAAAAGATAATGTAGTGGTAAAAGAGGTGAGAAAGATAAAGGTGTCGGAGCAAATGATGCCTTACAATAGAATATATAATCCAACCGATAACAAAACTGCGGATGATGTGCAGAGGGGATTTTTGTCTAAACAAACCCTACTTCTGAAATGCTCAAACCGCGATACTAAATATGAAACATGTGCGCGTTTGATTGATTCTGTGATGCAAATTGGTGGGGAGGTATTGTTTATTTCGCCTACTATCTTCTCTGCTTTAGAAATCAATAATCGTTTCAGTGAGTTGTTCACCGATAATCTCATCGTGTACGACAAACGCAAAAGTAAAGATACACAACATAAAAACTACATACGTATAGTTGAAAATCAAGGGGCACTACTTGTTTGTTCAACACGTATAGGTGTTGGATTACCATTCAAAAATCTGAAACTCGTGATAGTAGACGACGAACATGATAGTGCATATCAAGGCTATGAATATGATCTGAGTTACAATGGAAGAGATGCCGCGATATATCTTGCACATATTCATCATGCTAAAACATTGCTAATTTCGCCTGTCCCATCTATTGAAAGTTATCACAACTGTATGCAGCAAAAATTTGAGCTAGTTGAAGATGGAAATATTTTCTATCCGAAAATAGCTATTATCGAACGTAGCGCGATTGCTCGTGATGACTACAAACTCTACGACAGTTCATCAACTCGGCGTTTTATAAGTAAACTGCTTATAAAAGAGATAGATGAGCGTGTTTATCGTGGCGAGATCACATTCTTGTATCAAAACCGTAAAGGATTTGCTACTGTGGTGGAGTGTGCAGATTGTGGGGAATATTTTCAGTGTCGTAATTGTAATGCCACTTTGGCTTATCATAAATCATCGGGTGATCTAAGGTGTCGTTATTGCTCTTCACGTTATGAGATACCACAAAAATGTGATTCATGTGGTAGTACTAATCTTCGTTTGCAAGGTATTGGCACAGAAAATGTTGAGCAGAAAATAAGTGAATTATTTCCTTTAGCCCGTGTGGTGCGTCTTGATACTGAAGTCATGGAGAATAAAACCGAATTTGAAACAGCGTTGTCTAAAATAAATTCGGGGATGGTTGATATAATAGTTGGAACACAATTGGTGGCAAAAATCAAAGAAATCAAGCGCTTAACGTTGATAGGAGTGATTAGTGGCGATAATATGTTTGCTTTTCCAGATTACAGATCATCGGAGCGTGCATTTCAGACGCTTTCTACGTTGGCGATGAAGCTCCCAAGTGATAAAAATTCGCTTATGGTGGTGCAGATGTCGCATCGCACTGGGATAACAAAATTTCTGTGTTCAAACGACTACAACTCACTATATGAGAAAGAGATAGCTGAGAGAGCAACATTTCTTTATCCGCCTTTCTGCAAGCTGATCACCTTCACCCTACGTCACAGAGATATTACGAAGGTGCAGCAAATGTCTGACGCGTTGTGTGGCGCGCTTACAGCAGTATTTGCCAAAAGGGTATCGGGAGTTGTAACTCCGCAGGTAGACAAGATACGTGGGGAATTTATACGTCAGATAGTGATTAAAATAGAGAATGGCGCATCGCTTGCAAGAGCAAAAGATATTTGCCGAAGTAGTGTGAAACAACATGTGAAAGGTGTAAAGGTTTCAATAACAACAACATAATTATGAATATATTAATAATTCACAATCGTTACAGCACTAGTGGAGGCGAGGAGAGTGTGGTTGAGATGCAAGAGAAACTATTTCGTGCTAATTCTCATAATGTCTACACCTACTTTCGTTCTCATGGCGAGATGAAAAATCGTTGCGTTGAAAAAGTTGTAAGTTTTTTTACCTCTCTGGTGAATTTTTCTGCCATAAACGAGATAAAAAAAATTGTGGAAGAGCGCAAGATCGACGTTGCTTTTATTCATAATCTATATCCATTTATATCGCCTGCAATATTGCCAATGTTGCATAAAAGGGGAGTAAAAACCATACTTTTTACCCATAATTATCGCTTGGTTTGTCCCACTGGATTGTTTTTTAGAAACGGGATTGTTTGCGAGAAATGTGGTAAGTGTGTGCGTGAGATTAATGCAGTGATATACAAATGCGAAGGGTCTGTGCTCGGAAGTATTGCTCATGCAGCAAGAAACTTCTCGGCAAGAATTTTCAGATTATACAAAAATAATATAGATAAAAAAAATAAATCTACCTCAAGAGCAGTAGATATACTTGTAAATGAGAATACTATACAATCTGTAGCTGAAAAGAAGCTAGAAGCTGAAGGTTATGATAAACAGATTGAAGCATCTAATAAAATAGA
>JAVVZN010000161.1:0-4354 GCA_036650555.1 Rikenellaceae bacterium | reverse complement strand
AGAACAACAGTGAAGAGAAACAAGCTCCATCAATGGATGCGTGGTCGATTTGGAACTACCGTGAAGGTCAAAGCATCAGAGTGGTGTGCTACACAAATTGTGAAAAAGCGAAACTACTATTAAACGATAAAGAGGTAGGCGTAGAGAAACCATACGACAAAAGCAACGGCATAATATATTGGGACATTCCATATTCAGAAGGCAAATTGGAGGTTGTGGCAAGTGGGCAAGATGGCAAAACAGCTCGCTACTCTATCATCTCATCAACAGAACCTTATGCAATAGTTGCCACTACTAAAACCAACACCGTTTCATGTAATGGCACAGCACTTATCACAATTCAAATTGTAGATAAAAAAGGAAATGATGTGATGCTAGCAGACAACGACATACACTGTCAAATAGTAGGTAATGGCTCACTATTGGGTTTGGAAGCGAGCAACAACTCCGATATGAGTGACTATACAGACCACTCTCAAAGAGTGTTCAACGGCAAGATGCTTGCATACATTAAAGCAGGCAAAAAAGCAGGCAACATAAAAATTAGATTCAGCTCCCCTTGGTTGAAATCGTCGGAACTAACAATCAATGTAACAGAATTATTATTGTCAGATAAAAATTCACTAGCCCTCTAGTAGATAAATGCGTTATAAATAAAAGGAATGCACACTATTACACGCTACATTTGAAATTTTCACCAGACAGTAATAAAATATGTACCCTCGTCGGGAATCGAACCCGAATTGCCGGTTTAGGAAACCGAAGGTCTATCCATTGACCTACAAGGGCATAAATTATGGCACTTATATATAAAAAGTACTTTTATTAACAACAAAAGTACTTTTTATAATTTAATAACTAAGAAGCTATATCATTAACTAAGAAACTATATCGTTGTATCGCCATCGTATGCCCATTTCACATACAAAGACCCCCACGTGAAACCACCTCCAAAAGCTGCGAACACTAAATTATCGCCTCTTTTAAGACGAGCCTCATAATCCCATAGACATAAAGGTAGTGTTGCGGCAGTGGTGTTTCCAAATTTTTGAATATTAATCATACACTTATCAGCTCCAATACCCATGCGTTGGGCTGTAGCCTCGATAATACGCATGTTTGCTTGATGAGGAACTAGATAACGAATATCTTGAGCAAATAGATTATTTCTCTCCATAAGTTCAACAGCTGTGTCAGCCATATGCGATACAGCAGCTTTAAACACAGATTGTCCTTCTTGATAGATATAATGCATCTTGTTGTCTACTGTTTCACGAGTGGCAGGATAACAAGATCCGCCTGCTTTTAGGTATAGATGTTTTGCACCAGAACCATCTGAATGTAAGATTGAATCTATCAAACCATATCCACTATTGTCGGGTTCGAGGAGAACAGCACCTGCGCCATCACCAAAAATTGGACATGTGGCACGATCGGTGTAATCCACTATTGACGACATTTTATCAGCGCCTATAACAATAACCTTATGACATCTTCCACTCTCTATATAACAAGCAGCCGTTTGTAGAGCAAATAAAAATCCACTACAAGCAGCACTTATATCAAACGCAAAAGCTCTTTTTATCCCACATTTATCAGCAACTAAATTGGCTGTTGATGGGAATAACATATCGGGTGTAACAGTGGCAAGAATCACTAAATCAACATCTAATGGATCTGTTTGTGTCTTTTCCAATAGATCATTTACAGCTTTTACTGCCATTACCGATGTTCCTTTTCCTTCTCCTTTAAGAATATGGCGAGTTTTGATACCAATACGCGACATTATCCACTCGTCTGTGGTATCAACCATTTTACTTAATTCAACATTGTCTAAAATATATTTAGGCAAATACCCTCCTACTCCTGTTATTGCGGCTGTAATTTTTTTCATTATTTATCATCTTTTGTAATTGGGCTTGTGCATCACCACATTATGTGTTATTATTAACAACCGAAATATCCGTTATGCACATAAAAAAGTGGATATCTTAATAAAAATGACAAGAAAAACACAAAGTTAGTCTTGTCAGGTTGCTAATCTACTTCTCGATAAAAGCCTCTTTAATTGTGGAAACTAAAGACGATTTCACACTTCTCTCAACTTGCAGTATCATGTTTTGAATTGCCAACGGAGTTGAACATCCGTGACCAATTATAACACAATTATTAACTCCCAAAACAGGGGTTCCACCTTCTCGCTCATAGTTGAATCCACTCAGAACACCATCGTGTTTTACAGAATCACCAACCACGGAGAAAATTCCTTCACAAAGTTTGAGAATTATATTTCCAACGTAACCATCACAAACAAACACATCTGCCATACCACCAGTGAATAGGTATTTAGGCTCTACATTACCAACAAAATTGTATTTGTCTTTCTGCTCATTCATAAGAATGTGCGCAGCTTTAGATTGTGCATTACCTTTTTCAGGTTCCTCACCAATATTTAAAAGAGCTACCCTAGGACTCTTTATTCCTAAAATCTGTTTACAATAGATTGATCCTATCAAGCCATATTGTGCCAACACTTCAGGCTTACAATCAACATTCAAACCTATGTCAAGCAACATTACCTTACCTGAATTTATGGTTGAAAGAAGAGTACCAATTGCGGGACGCAGCACACCGTCAATCTGTTTTGAAGCTAACATACAACCTGCCATCATTGCCCCAGTACTACCAGCACTAGCAAAACCGTCGATCTTTCCCATTTTGAGATGAGTGAATCCAACGACAATAGATGAATCAGGCTTTTGAGTAAACGCCTGAGCTGGCGACTCACCCATTTCTATAACTTGCGATGTGTTAATTATCTCTATATTATGCGGTTTGCCACCATTTTTGTTGAACTCGTCCATAATCTGCTTTTCGTTACCAAAAAGCACGATAACAGAGCCATTTATCAACTCTTTAGACGCTGATATAGCCCCCAAAACTACTGCTGAAGGGGCATAATCGCCTCCCATTGCATCAACTCCTATTCTCATAGAATATTATTTTAAGACCTCAATATGAAAGTCTAAGCAAACGAGCTCTACCGCCTTTGGGAGAACAGAGAGCCATTTGCCACGATACTTTACGTAGAAAACTCTACGATTAATCATTACACTATTCAGCTTTCACAACGATTGCTTGTTTACCACGATAGTAGCCACACTCTGGGCATACTCTATGGTAAAGAACAGTTGCACCGCAATTTGAACAAGATGAAAGTGTTGGTGCTACTGCTTTGTAATGAGTTCTTCTCTTATCTCTTCTTTGTTTTGAGATTCTGTGTTTAGGATGTGCCATCTTTGTATTTTATTATTTAGTAAATATTATTTTTAGTTAATTAAATTTGTTAATAATTAATTTTGACAACTTATTGATAATTATTTAAAATTATATCCGTCATCATCATCGTCGTTCTCATCATCTGCATCATCATCTATGGAGTCTGGTTCAACAGAAAATCGCTCTAACATATCTGGATTACACAGCGATACTCCGTTTTCATCTAGAGGATGAATGCGTCTTTGTGGTAGAGATAAAACGATACTTTCATAAATATATTGTTTTAGATCAATGTAGCTGTCGGCAGGGTTTATCCACAGCACGTCGGTTTCGTGATCTAAATCATCATCAAACTGAGGCTCGTCTATTTCAGATGAAAATTTTACAAAAATAGCACCTTCAAATTCTACTGGTTGCATGAAACTTTCAAGACAACGATCGCAAACAACCGACATCTCTCCATTAATTTCACACTTTATATTTAATAAATTAGCTCCTTTTTCAAGATTAACAACCACATTGCAATCACCTTCTTCTATCTCACCACCCGACATTTCTTTAAGAAAATCGGAATCGCATGAAAACTCAAATTGATGATTACCAATTGATAGACCTTGAAATGCTATCGCGTATGTAGTGTCGTGTATTGCCAAAATAATAGCGCTTTAATGCAAAATAACCTCGCAAAGATATGAAAAAGAATTTTATTTATCAAACATTAATATGTAAGAGTACTACATAGAGCGAATACCCATCAATTCGCGAACCTCTTTAATCGTTTTAGAGGCGCTCTCACGAGCCTTCTCGCCGCCCTCTCTAACCACTCTACTTAAATATTCTTCGTTTTTATAAATATCGGTAATTCTCTCGCGAATTGGGGCTACATGCGAAATAATATCTTCTGCCAATTGTTTTTTCAAATCGCCGTAACGAATTTCACAACTATTATATTTATCTTTGAAGTACTGCAATGTATCGGGTGTAGAAACGATACTCATGATAGTAAATATATTTTGGACTGACTCACACATAGGTGAAAAAGGCTCTTTAGGTCCTTCATCTGTGGTGGCACGCA
>JAVVZN010000160.1:0-4364 GCA_036650555.1 Rikenellaceae bacterium | reverse complement strand
ATAAAAGACTACCTAAGCGCAATAGATGCGGTAAGTGCAGAGAAATGGGTGGATAAGGAGCGTTTGGGTTGCGTTGGGGCAAGCTATGGCGGTTACTCTGTTTATTATCTTGCAGGAAATCACAACAAACGTTTCAAAACATTTATCTCACATTGCGGAATGTTTAATTTTGAGAGCTTCTATCCATCAACAGAGGAGTTATGGTTTCCAACAAACGACCTAGGTGGAGCACCTTGGAGCGACAACGAAACAGCAAAACGTTCGTACGCAAATTCACCTCATAAATTTGTGAAAAACTGGGATACCCCAATCATGATAATGGTTGGATTGCTAGATTATCGTATTCCATACACTGAGAGTCTGCAAGCGTTCACCTCTGCTCGTGCTAAAGGAATAGAGGCTCGTCTTGTGACATTTGAAGATGAAGGACATCAAGTGTTTAAACCTCAAAATTCACTTATATGGCAATATGAATTTTTCGGATGGCTAGATAAATATCTGAAAAAATAATTATTGTTGTCTGATAGAAATAATTTTAACACCACTTATTTTATGTTAAGGGAAGATTTAAGATTGGCATTTAGCGGATTACGATGTGATGTTGCGGCAGCGCTGACCGATATATTTGGATCATCGTCGCAGATCTACAAGCTATCGAAAGATGATATATTATCTCAGATAGAACTTAATGCTCGTACCCTTAACAAAATAATGGTTCCTCCCGACAACGAGAAGATAGAGAGGGAGATGGAGTTTATAGAGAAATATAAGATCCGGACTTTCACCTACGGAACCGACAGCTATCCGCCTAGTCTTGCCGATTGCGCAGATCCTCCTATCTTGTTGTATGCAAAAGGCAACATAGATTTTCTTAGTGATACTGATAAATGGGTGGCTTTTGTAGGCACTCGTAAGTGCACATCTTATGGAATACATTCCACAGAAAAGTTGATAGAACAGATAGCTCAGCGTCATCCGCAAGCAGTGATAGTGAGTGGGTTAGCCTATGGTATAGACAGTTATGCTCATCGTGCGGCGTTGCGAAACAACCTCCGTACCGTGGCAGTGTTGGCACATGGGCTCGACATGATATATCCTTCTGATCATCGCGATTTGGCAAAGCAGATAATAGAAAGCGGTGGGGCTCTTATCACAGAGTTTCCATCGCAATCTATAATCACAAAATATAATTTTGTGCAGCGTAATCGTATTGTGGCTGGCATTTGTAGTGCCACAATATTAATAGAATCGCCAGATAAAGGTGGTTCAATGATCACTGCCGACCTTGCTGACGGCTATAATCGTGAGGTGTTTGCTGTGCCAGGGCGCATCGACGACAAGTCATTTTCGGGTAATCTACGCCTTATCAGAAATAGTAAAGCAAATATTATCACCTCCGTAGAAGATATAGAGGAGGTAATGAAATGGAAATCTCAATCTGTGGTCAGAGATAAATCATACACGTCGTTCATACTCAATGAATATGAGCAAGAGATATACGATCTTTTTGAAGACACAAATGAGATCTCAGCAGATCAAATAATAGATGAGAGCACCCTTCCAACATCAAAAGTGATGACATTACTCACCACTCTTGAGTGTAAAGGGTTGATACGTAGCGTAAAAGGTAAGCTATATGCGAAAAAATAGAAATTTCCAATCTCGCATTTACTCAACCTAGTTTGTTGCTCCGGTTGTTCCTCCGGTTGTTCCACCGGTAGAGCTGCCTCCAGACAATTTATCATCGTTGCTGATTGAGCGACGTGTCTTTTTAACTTGAGTGTTCATCTTACCGAAACGATAACCTAGATTCAAACTGAACTGGCGTATCTCGAATCTAGAATTTGATATTGAATGAAAGAACTCATCGCCTCGTGTAGATTCTGACGACATATATCTCTTGAATGGATTATTTGCGTATAGACTGACTGTGAATGTTTGTTTAAAGAATTTTTGAGTTAGTCCTAGCGAGTGGTAGAAATAGGTTGATCCACTACCTTGCAGGTTTATCTGCGAGCTGAAGGCTCCTCCACTGACATTGAAATTGGCATCTTTCCATAGTTTCACGCCTCCACCTAGTGAGCCTTGATATGTGAATCCAGAGTTGGCAAGATTATTCGCGTTTGATTTGACATCAATATATGAAACACCACCATTTGCATAAATATTAAGTTTTATACCTAGACGATATGAGAACGACACATTCAAACGATAGTTGTTGTTTACTCCGATGTTGTCGTAGGTGGTAAGTTTAACGCCTTCGTCGTTGATACGTGTGATACGTTCAATAGAATTGTTTGCCATATTTGCTGTGGCTCCGATAAATAAATTCCAATTTTGAGCTGATTTACGATAATTTGCGCTTACAGAATTTGAAACCACAGATTTAAGATTTGGATTGCCAGTATTGATATTCATTGGGTCGGAATCGTTTATGTATGGGTTTAAATACCATATTCCAGGGCGTTGAATACGTTGTGTGTATGAAAGCACAACATTCTGTCCTTTGTTAAGCATGTACGATAAATTCACGTAAGGAACCACATTAAACAGCGGATCACTATTGAATTTATCATCGCCTTTGATACTTTTCGACACCCCTGTATTCACAGTAAGCTCACCTCTGACACCTGCCTTAGCGGAGAATTTTTTATGTTTGAAAACATAACCACCATACACACTTCCTATATGTTGATTGTAGTCTAGGTCGTTCACTTTTGCGTTGTTTTCAATCCACTGACCTGCGTCATCTAGCTCTTGAATATCTGTATTGCTCACATTACGACGTAATATGTATTTCACTCCTGCCTCGTATTGGTGCATTTTGTTTATTGGATCATAGTAATCAACCTGAATCGTATGTTCAACCCCAGATGCGTTGTTGTCGGAATATTGCCCGTAAGAGTTATAATTTAATATGCCATCTATTAACGATGTGTATTCTGTATTTTGAGGGCTTGCGTCTATGTTGTAAGAGAATGTAAGTGTCTGTTCTGGTTTTTTAAAGGTCTTTTGATAATTTATGCTACCAGATCCAGATCCATTGTCACCTGCGTAATCCATTATATTATCATACTCGCGAGTTAAATTATTGTTTTTGTCCCAATTTCTCGTTTTGGTGGTTGAGAGTGCACCAAATCGTCCTAAATATCCCCATCCAGATAGGGTTATTAAGTTCAAGGAGTCAATCTCATAGCTAGCCTCCAAAGAGATATTGCCATATTTATTTTTACTCTTACCGCTAGCGCCATCACTAACAGAGTATCGGTTCTGCTCGCTTGTGAAGTTCTCTGTTTTACTATACGACGTTGATCCTTTATTTATGAATAGTCCGCCAAAGACATTTGCCGAGATTGCAAACTTACCCATTTGGGCAGCCACGTATGCACTTCCATTTACTGATCCTAAATTGTTTGTTCCAATGTTAATATTTCCATTATAACCATTTACTGAACGTTTGTTGGTTATAATATTTATTATGCCACCTATTCCTTCTGCATCATATTTTGTGGGTGGATTTGTAATTACCTCAATATTTTTTATGGAGTTAGCCGGCATTGATTTTATTACGTCTTTGAAATTTTTAGACATCATCGACGATGTTTTACCATTGACAAGAACCTTATAGTTCGACTCGCCATTGAGTTTCACATTCTCCTCTCCATCAATAGAAATCATTGGAACCTTCCTTAGTATTTCAAAGGTGGTTGATGTTGCCGCTTCGGGATCGGCTTCGAGGTTGTAGGCTATTTTATCTGGGGTAGAGGTGATAAGTTGTTTTTGAACCACCACATTCACAACATCTAATTGCAAACCTTCAATTAGCGCAATAGTTCCAATATCAATGCTAGTGTCGGCATCGGGGTCAAGTTTAGTTGAAACGCTCTTAGTGCCATAGCCCATAAATGAGATCTCGAATTTATAATTTCCAGGCTTTTCAACTCTAGCTGAAAACTTGCCACTTGCATCTGCTGCCACGGCGTTTATGATTTTGCTACTGTCATTTTTAATTGAGATAGTGGCGAAACCGATTGCCTTTTGTGTGGTGGAGTCGATAACCGCTCCTTTTACTACGAATTTTGAAACTTTAGATTGTGAAAAACACATTAATGTTGCACACATTAGAGCAACGGTTAAGATCATATTCCTCATTTACTTGTTTTTATTTAGGTTTGGGCAAATGTAATAAAAATGGGCTTAAAACAACTAATCATTACGTTTTTTTTAAAAATTGTAAATTATTGTTGTCAAACAAAACTTTTTAGGGCAAAAAATTAATGGCTGACGATTCATATTTGGATGTCAGCCATTTTCCGTGAAAAGCTGGTCGTGGGTTGTGTTACGCTTTTCAACTTATTGCAAGG
>JAVVZN010000159.1:0-4373 GCA_036650555.1 Rikenellaceae bacterium | reverse complement strand
TGAAATGTGTGCCGTTTCCGTGGAAAGTAATCCTACGGCACTTTTTCAGCGACGACTCATTAGAAACGTTTTACGTAATGATGACATTCTGGTTCCATGATTGAGTGTTTCTCTGTGTAGTTTTGATGATAATCTTCGGCAAGGTAGAAAGTGGTGACGGGGGTGAGTTTTGTGGTCACAGCATAGCCTTTAGATTTTAGCATGGAGATGAGTGCTTCAGCTATGGCTTTTTGCTCTGGGTTGTCGTAGAAAATTTCTGATCTATATTGTGTGCCAATATCAGCACCTTGACCATTGATTTGACATGGATCGTGGATCTCAAAAAAACATTTTGCTAATGTTTGGTAGCTGACAATAGTGGGATTGAATAGCACACGAACAGTTTCGGCATGACCTGTGGTGCCTTGTTTTACATCGTAGTAGGTTGGATTTTCGAGTGCGCCACCCATGTAGCCCGACTCAACAGAGATAACTCCGTTTATACGCCGCATAAAATGCTCTACTCCCCAAAAACAACCGCCTGCAAAAAATGCAGTATCTCTATTATTCATATTAGTTATGTTGGTTATAATCTGTTACTATGTTAGGTAATAATTTTAAACGTGGTATGTAATGGTATGATTTACTTTGTATCATAGCATATTTATCTATCTACTATGATACTTTTATATTCGGCGTATATCGGCTCCGATGGCATTTAAACGCCCATCTATGTTTTGGTAGCCACGATCTATTTGTTCTATGTTTTGAATAACACTACGTCCTTCTGCCGATAATGCTGCGATAAGTAGTGCCACGCCAGCACGAATATCGGGCGACGACATTACGGATGGTCGTAAGCGGATTTGCTGGTTGTGACCGATGATTGTGGCTCTATGAGGATCGCAAAGGATAATTTGTGCGCCCATGTCGATCAATTTATCAACGAAGAACAGACGGCTTTCAAACATCTTTTGATGGATTAATACTGTGCCTTTGGCTTGGGTGGCAACAACTAGAAACACTGATAGTAGATCGGGAGTGAGTCCGGGCCATGGTGCATCGGATATTGACATGATGGAACCATCAATAAAACTCTCTATTTCGTAGGAGTCGTGATGAGGAATAAAGATGTCGTCACCGCGACGGTCGAAACGGATTCCCATGCGTGCAAACTGCTGTGGTATGATGCCTAGATTTTCGTACGACACATTTTTTATTGTGATCTCTGAATGGGTCATGGCGGCAAGACCAATGAAACTACCAACCTCTATCATGTCGGGGAGCATTCTATGGCGCGTGCCCCATAGCTTGCTGACACCTTCGATGGTGAGTAGATTTGATCCTATGCCCGATATTTTGGCTCCCATGCGCACTAGCATCTTGCATAGCTGTTGCAAATATGGCTCACATGCAGCGTTGTAGATGGTGGTGCGTCCTTCGGCAAGAACTGCTGCCATAATAATATTGGCTGTGCCTGTGACTGACGCCTCATCGAGCAGCATGTATGTGCCTTTTAAGCGCTTACACTCAACACTATAATAGTTTGTGTTTATATCAAAATTGAATTTTGCACCTAACTTTTGAAATCCTATGAAATGAGTGTCGAGGCGACGACGACCAATTTTGTCACCTCCAGGTTTAGGGATGTAACCACGCCCAAAACGCGCTAGAAGCGGACCGATGATCATCACTGCGCCACGTAGTTTAGACATGTCTTTTTGATATTCGAGGCTTTCCAGAAACTCAAAATTTATGGTATGTGCACTAAAGGAGTAGGTGTCGGCCGATAAGCGTTCGATCTCAACGCCCATCTTACCTAGCAACTCAATTAATTTAAAAACATCTAAAATTTGTGGTATATTCTCAATAACCACTTTCTCAGAGGTTAGTAGCACTGCACATAGAACTTCTAATGCCTCATTTTTAGCACCCTGTACTTCTATGTCGCCGCATAACGACTTACCTCCTCTAACTTCAAAAGTTGCCATATATTATTGGTTTATCATTATATTGTTAATCGAAAAACTTACCTATTTTTTGAATTGCCTCTGGGAGGGAGAACACCACCACTCGATCGTAGGCTTTTATCTCAAATGAACCACTGCCAATGAACACTTTGTCGCCTCTGACAATGCCACCGATAAGTGCATCTTTGGGAAACTTTGCATCTTTGATTTTGACTTTGGTGATGATGCTGTCGGGTTTGGCAATGAACTCCAACACCTCAGCATCACACCCATTCAGACATTTGATGGCTTGCACATCGGTGTCCATGGTGAAACGAAAGATGTTGCTAGCGGTGATAAGCTTTTTGTTTATGATGGTATCAACACCCATGCTCTCGGCTAGGTTTATGTAGTTTATGTTTTCTATCTCGGCTATAACTTTCTTGACACCCATTTTTTTGGCTAGCATGGCAGCAAGGATGTTTGTTTCGGAGCGACCAGTGACCGCTATGAAAGCATCCATCTCGCCTAGCTGCTCCTCTATCATGACTTCGGTTTTTCTACCGTCTTCGTTGATGACAAGTGTGTTGTCGAGCGTCTCGGCTAGTTTTTTAGCTTTATCGGCGTTGTAATCAACAAGTTTTACGTTTACTTCGTTTTGAAGATCCATCGCTATGCGTTGGCCTATTTTGCCCCCTCCCAAAATCATGATGTTGTGAACATCGACACCCGTGCGACCTGAGAAACTCATCACCTCATTGACGTAATTGCTGGCGGTGATGACATAGATCATGTCGCCCTCACGGAAATAATCTGATCCTGTGGGTATTATGGTGATGTCGTTGCGCGAGATGGCTACGGTTCGGTATTTAAGATTTTCGTGTGTTTCTGTGATGTCAATAAGGGTTCTATCAACAATAGGCGATGAAATATCGAGTCTGAGGACAACTAGTGACAGTTTGCCGCTGGCAAAATTGACGTATTCGGTGGTGCGAGTGTTGCCGAGTAATTCTATGACCTCATTAGCAGCTATTTTTTCGGGATAGAAGAGGTAGTCTATGCCCATAGAGATAAATATCTCTTTGTTTTCGTGATGTAGATATTCGTCGTTATCTATACGGGCAATAGTTTTTTTAGCACCCAACTTTTTTGCCATAGTGGCAGAGATCACATTACGACTCTCGTCTGGCGACACGGCAATAAACAGATTTGCACCCTTGACGTTGGCTGTATTTAGAGTTTTGAAGGTGGTTAAATCACCAACAATAGCAGAAATATCGGCAAGGGTAGAGATCTCTTCTATTTTTTTTACATCTTCGTCGATGACGGTAATATCGTGATCTTCATTACTTAACATACGTGCTAAATGGCTGCCTACCTCACCTGCTCCTGCGATAATGATTTTCATTTATATTTAATTTAAATTATCTTTGTCGAAATGCTTACAATATTGAAAGCATAGACAAAGATACAATATTTTTCTATAATTTATGAATACTATCGTTTTAACATTTATAATTACCGTTTTTGCTGTGGGTTTTATGGTGTTTGCACTACTCATAACATATCTACGGAAAGGTCATCACATTGAAAGTGAGATTGGCGACAACCCTAACATGAAAAAGAAAGGCATAAAATGCACCTCTCGTACAATCATGGAGGAGGAAAAAGCAATATTCGGCGATAAAATCGACATGGCAAAAGCTTGTAATGGCAGTTGCGGTGACTGCGTGACAGAATGTAGCGACAAAAAGACACTCTAACTGTCAAATATTCAGTGTTGTATGTAAAAATTTCAGCCCGACAAGTCAATTTGTCGGGCTTTTGATTTTGGCAAGAGATTTGTGAGTAATCATGTGAATTTATTAAGAAGCTGTTTTAATTTCTTAAGAAAAAAGTACACGCTTTTAGTACTTCAAAAAACGAAACCACTCTTAGAGTGTTTTCGGGAGTTGCCGCGGCGGCTCCTAGCATTTAGCCTTAAGGTAAGGCATTATTTTTAACCGGACAACAATAAATTTTATATCATGAATACAAACAATCTAACAATCAAATCACAAGAGGTGTTGAGTGAGGCTGTAAATATAGCTCAGTCAAATTCATCTCAGGCAATTGAGCCTCTACATATATTATATGCACTTATAAAAGAAGAAAACTCGCTGCCATCATATCTTATAACTAAGGTAGGAGTAAGTATTCAAAATATCATTGCTCAGACCAAAAAAGGGTTGGAGCAATTTGCTAAGGTGTCGGGTGGCGACGCATATTTCTCGCCTCAGAGTGAGAAGGTGTTCGGCAAGGCTCAGAAAATAGCAGAGGAGTTATCCGATAAATTTATCGCACCCGAACATATTCTTATCGCAATGGCGGAGATAGATAAATTTTTGCCTTCGGAAGGTGTCACTGCTAAAGAGTTGAAAACAGCGTTGAAAGAGTTGCGAAAAG
>JAVVZN010000158.1:3047-4385 GCA_036650555.1 Rikenellaceae bacterium | reverse complement strand
ATCAAACAGATTTTATCTATCTTTGTATTGATAAAAACGATCACATGAATTATCTGTTTATTTTTTGCTTCTAATTTATGCTACAACCACCTAAACAACACCCATCTAACATCACAAGAAATGATTAAAATAACCATTTTGATTGACAACCGTGCCAATCCACTCAACAACTCTTTAAGTACCGAGCATGGATTATCACTACATATAGAATTTAACCAACATCGTATTCTTTGCGACATGGGGGCTTCGGCAAATTATGCCGATAATTCTAAAACACTGGGAATAGATCTTTCAGATATTGATTTTGGATTTGTTTCTCACTCTCACCTAGATCATACAGGTGGGTTAAGAAATTTTTTAGACACTAATCATCACTGCGATGTTTATCTCTCCGATAAAATATTTGGTAATAAATTCTACTCCTCACGCGGTAAGAACAAGCGAAATATCAGCACAGACGCTCTATTGCAACAGCAATACGCCGATAGATTTGTATATGTCGATCAGAGTCAATGGATAGACAACAATATAGCAATTGTGCGCACCGAGCACGCAAGCCATTCAATGCCATATGCAAATCGTTTTTTAACCATGTCAAACGCCTCAGGAGAGAGAAAAGATGATTTTGCTCATGAGTTGGCATTGGTTCTCAACACCGACAAAGGAGCTGTGATTATCTCATCATGTTCACACATGGGTGCAGTTAATATAATAGATTCATGTCGTAAGTTTACAGGCGTTGAGAAGGTATATGCCTTTATCGGAGGTTTACATTTTGTTGATTCCGACACAACAGATGATGAGGTTGAAGAATTTATAAAAGACATGCAACTCACCTCCCCCGAAACCATTATCTACACCGGACATTGCAGTGGAGAGCTAGCAAAAAACAAATTTTGTAGCATATCGTCAGCTGTGAATTTTTTCCATACGGGTTCAATAATATACTTTTGAGAAAAAAGCACGCACTTTATTAGTTCCCTAAGGTAAGGCATAATTTTAACTAGACAACAACAATTTATAATAAGATGACAATTCAACAATTAGAATATGTTGTGGCGTTAGACAAACACCGCCATTTCGTGAAGGCTGCACAGGCATGCAACGTGACACAATCAACATTAAGTTCAATGATTCAAAAACTGGAAACAGAACTCGACGTGCAGATCTTCGATCGAAATTCTCATCCAATAAAGCCAACATTACCTGGCATAGACATCATTGGTCAAGCTAAAATTATTCTATTCAACTCATCACAATTAAAAGAGATGGTGCTCTCTGAGCGTCAGCAAGAAACAGGCGAGATACACATGGGGGTCATACCAACTGTTGCACCTT
>JAVVZN010000158.1:0-3037 GCA_036650555.1 Rikenellaceae bacterium | reverse complement strand
GCCCAAACTATTCAAAACCATACACCAGCAATATCCAGATATTCAACTACGTGTGGCAGAAGCTCGCACGACAACCATAATTCAAAAATTAGAACGTGCTGAATTAGATGTTGCATTGCTTGCTACCCCACTTGGCGATGAAGAGCTACTTGAGATACCTATCTACTACGAGAAATTCACTGCTTATGTTTCTCCACGTGAACCACTCTTTGCTTTAACCGAGATAGAGTCGCACCACATGCCCACAGACCATCTATGGGTGCTGCAAGAGGGTCATTGTTTAAGAAATCAAGTGCTGAATTTTTGCGAACATAAGTCTGATTACTCAGCCATCTACGAAGCAGGAAGCATCGACACACTAGTGAAAATTGTGGATGAGAATGGAGGCTACACAATTATTCCTGAGCTACATGTTCCACTGCTACGCAATTGTCAGCAATCGCAAATTCGCCCACTAGTGAACCCGCAACCCGTGAGAGAAATATCGCTTGTTGTGCGCAAAGATTATGTTCGCGAGCGTCTACTCAATATTATAGCCGACTCTATCCGTAAAATAATTCCAGAGCACATGATAGACCCCAGACTTAAAAAATTCGCTATCAAATTATAAGAAGCTGTTTTATAAGCTGTTTTAATTTGTTACCTTTGCAAATATTTAGAAGCTGTTTTTAATTTGTTTTCAAAACAGTTTCATAATAGCAAACCTAAAGACATGGAACTAAATATAGAAAAGAAATCAACAATAGATGTCTACGACACACCCATCATTCAACAAACATCGTTTTGGTCGCGCGTAAAGCTAAAGCAAGGGCTTCAGTCGTTTGCGTTCGACTACAAAGCTCGCAACAGCGATTTATATCTTAATGTTGGAGGTTACTCCTATACTAGAGCCGATTTTCTAATGTTTCTTCAGTATTTCAACGAAAATGATTGCGTGGCTTATGTTCCTTACGGACCTGAGATAGAACCCTCTGAAGAGAACCAAGGCATATTTCTTGAAGAGCTGTCAGAATCGCTGCGTAGTTATCTTCCCAAAGAGTGCATCGCCATTCGTTACGATCTTAATTGGCGTTCACATTGGGGCAAAGATTGCAACTACACCGAAGATGGCAGATGGCTAGGTGCGCCTGAAAATAAATATCAAGAATTCAAACTAAACTTCGACACCTGCAATCGGAATCTAATAAAATCAAACAACAACATAGTGCCTGCCAACACAATTATAGTGAATCTAAATAGCACACCACAAGATATATTAGCTCACATGAAACCCAAAACTAGATACAACATTGGGTTGGCAAGCAGAAAAGGTGTAGATGTCAGATTAGGCACAATCAACGATCTGAAAATTTGGTATGATCTATATTTAGAAACCGCACAACGCAACGGACTACACATAAACGATATAAAATATTTTCACTCTGTGTTTGCCGCCAAAATGGAAGACAAAGAGATGCCTGTTCATGTCAAGCTACTCATTGCCTACGTAGATAATGTGCCACTGGCAGCCATGTTTCTTCTAATATCAAGCCATAGAGCCACCTACCTCTACGGTGCATCGTCGTCGGTAATGCGAAATTTCATGCCAACCTATGCAATGCAATGGCAAGCCATACAGATAGCAAAAGCCTATGGGTGTAGCGAATACGACATGTTTGGCATTGCCCCAAATGCAGAGTTATCGCATCCTATGTATGGATTATACAAATTTAAGAGCGGTTTTGGTGGTGAAATATTCCATCAGATGGGCTGCTGGGATTACCCCCTCAAAAGAGATGAATTTTCGCTATTTCAAGCTTGCGAGATGAGTAACAAAGGATATTATTTGTAACAAAACAAAACAGCTTCTATGTTTTTAAGTAGAAGTAAAAAATTATTGGGGTGTTATTCCTAGGCTATTTTCGGTAATTTTACGTTTCTAATCCGAAAATTCAGCGAGCTAAATCGAGGATTAAAACGATATAAACGTCCAAAGAGGTTGAAAGAGCCACCAAAGCTGTTTAACATTCTTCTTAGAAACTGTTTTAAATTTTTATCTATTACTTAAGACAATAAACATGAAAATCTCACTAACAACACTCTTCATTATACTGACAATAGGCTGCGGATCAGCCCAAGACATAGCAAAGAGCAATAATTCAGCCGAATTTGTTAATGTTCCTACTGCTCCAGAGAGCATCTCATTCTCTGGCGAAAAAGTGCCTTTAGACAACGTAAATATAAAAAATGATCTTCTGAGCGAAATTATTGTAACAAAATACATGCACTCACGCACACTTAAATCTATACTAGCATCAAAACAATATTTTTCTATCATAGAACCCATCTTGAAGAAAAATGGCGTTCCAGATGACTTCAAATATTTGTGTGTTGCAGAGAGTGGTCTTGATCCAAATGCTTACTCATATGCAAAGGCAGCAGGTCTTTGGCAAATACTAGCATCGACAGCCACCGAAAACAAACTTGAAGTAAACGGAGATATAGACGAACGCTACAACATTGAAAAGAACACCGAGGTTGCATGCAAATATCTAAAGAATGCTTACAAAAGATTTGGCAGCTGGACAATGGCTGCTGCATCATACAATGTTGGCATGGCAGGGTTAGCACGTCGCTCCGAAACACAACAAGAAACAAACTACTACAACCTATTTCTTCCAACTGAAACCATGCGTTATGTATATCGCATCTTAACATTTAAAATACTATTTGAATCTCCAAACAAATTAGGTTTCAATGTTGAAGAAAAAGATTATTTTAGTCCTTTTAAATACAAAAATATTTTAGTAGACGATGCCGTTATAAATTGGGTGGCTATTGCCAAAAAACATGGGACAAACTACAAAAATTTACGAGCAATAAATCCATGGATAAGAGATTACACCCACACAAACAAATTAAGGAAAACGTACACGGTTAAAATTCCAGAATAAACGATCATTAAAAATAGTTTTCTAACTATGGTTGTAAGAAGTTGTTTTAATTTATTAATTTTGTTCTTTTCGGCTCTTTTGCCCTAGTTTTTGCTCTGTAAATC
>JAVVZN010000157.1:0-4394 GCA_036650555.1 Rikenellaceae bacterium | reverse complement strand
AATTTGGCTGAAAAAGAAAATTTCTACAAATACTACGATCGCTCTTTCAATTTTGACCAACCTTTGGCAACAACTGCTCCAAGTAAATATGTATATATCAGCGAAAATACCAATAACAAACAGGTGATTGGTAATACTACTTATTTAGCTGTTGAAGCTGTTTACACTCCAGTAAAAGTGACAACAGAATGTACATATAATCCAGCAGGCGATGGTGAATTTCAAATAAAAGAAGGTCCCCTTGCTACTGGTGTTACTACCTTCTCTAAAATCAATCTTGCGGGTGGCGCTGCCTTTCCACTGAAAAACAACTTGTTTGCAGATGTTGCTATTGCTACTTCAATACTGAAAGCTGTTTTGGCTGCTAATAATTATAAGGAAGGAGGTACTCCAACAGAAGCTGCTGCATTTACCGCAGAATTTAAAAAACGCTTTTCAACCTACACAGATGGTAAGTCATATTACCGTTTGAATGTTGGAAATATAATCACAGAAGGTCCAAATACAGGTCAAATAAACTATGGCATACGTCGTAATTCACAATATCAAATCACTATAAACAGTTTCAAACAGTTAGGTGTTGCCACTCCTGGAGAGTTGGATGATAATCCAGAAATTCCAGTTTCGTCACAAGGAACCTACGTTACAGCAACAATTGTAGTTGCAGGTTGGGAAGAATATACTCAAAATGGCGATTTGTAGTCTGTAAACTTACTCTCAAACATATGAACGGCAGTTACATTCTGCTGCCGTTCTTTTGTTTACCTATTAATTCTACGATAATAATTATGACATACAGCAATATTTTTTCAAAGACATACGGTGCTGCTTTGGCTCTGCTGATGTCGCTATCATTATTCGGTTGCATGAAGGAGGATTTCTCCAATTGTGGTGTGCTGGTCACTTTTACTCATACAAGCACAGATCAACAAACTGAATTTCCAGGCGATTTAAATCAGATCGACCTCTTTGTTTTCGATGATAATGGACTATTTGTAGAACGATACAGAGTAGATGGCGTTTCATCAAAAGAAACAAGTGCTATCCGTTTATTTTTACCAACTGGCAATTATTCGCTAGTGGCATGGGGCAATCTGAATGAAGATTACACCCTAAGCACATTTAAGAAAGGCGAAACCACACTCACCGATGCCACCTTATCGCTGGTGCGCTCAGACAACCAAATAACAAAACGCTTAGGCTCGCTCTACTATGGGCAAATGGCTAATATGGCTATAAAAGGAGGCGGAAAAGTAGAAAAAAATATAGAGATGATGAACGATGCAAACACGATGCGCATCACTATCAAAGGGCTGCCTATCGAGGCAGGGGCTACTGTTGAACAAGTGGCAAAACAATATCCTATGTATCTGACAGACAACAATGCAGATTATTATTTTGACAATACGTTGGCGGCAAAAACGCCACTTACATATATTCCAACCTACCGCATTGCCGACAAAAACATTGTTTTAGAAACCACAGTGCTACGTTTGTTCACAAATGGAGCTACCACGCTTTTTTTGGATCAAGAGCAGAAAACAAAAGCTGCGGAAAATATGAAATGGAACCTTGTGGAGTTGATACTCAAAAGTGGAGCAATCAATGATCAATACGGTTTAGACTTCTGCGATGCCTATTATATAGAAATAGAAATAGACTACCATACAAACACCACCTCCACCATTAAGGTGAACGGTTGGGTGATTTACGATATGAACGGAGGATTATGAGAAATATAAATATTATAATACTGTTTTTGCTGACAACCATGTTTATGGGTTGTACTGAAAGGCTAGACGGTTTGCATGACGACACGCCTACTGATTCTAACTTATCGGTGAACCTCGGCACACGTGCCACCCTTCCTATCAAACCGGAGGAGGCGATCTACTCGGCACGTCTGATTATTATAGGCACAGCTAAGGGTAATGAAAACTACCAAAAGGTGACATGTAATCAATATTTCAGTGCCACAGATATTAAAGAAGATCGTGTGCTCCGTGTCAAAACTCGCACCGGAGTTAGTGATATTTATTTGATAGTGAATGAGGAGAGGCGTAATTTTCCAGACAGTGGACTACCTGCCGATGCCACGGCCGACGATCTTGCGGCAGAAAGAGCATTTCGTGCCACGATGGATGGCATCAAAACGCTAGATGATCTGCAAAAGGTGCAGATGATGTTTCCAGCCAAACCCGAAATAGAGAAGAAATATATACCTATGATGCGTTGTTTTCGAGGCATTGACATAAAGGCTGATCTGAAAACTCAGGTTGGTGGAAACGTGGCTGGCAGTCAAGTAGAGCATATGTGGGCAAAGTTGCGTGTGCGTTTCAAATCACGCGATGCTGATCCTCCTAATGGAAAATTTGACTACACAGGCTCAGTCATAAACAGTGTGGAGCTGCGTCGCATTCCGAAGTATGTACGTTTGAATGAGAAGCAACACTACGACGATAAAGATGCCCTAACGCCAGTTGATAAGCTGATAACTGAGAATTATACCTTGGCAAGAAGTATTGCAGATAGCGAGAAAGGTTATGTTTTCTATGTGCCCGAAAATATATTGACCGATACCACTCGAAGTAGTTATTTAGTGGTAAGAGGCACCATACAAAATATTCCGCGCACCTTTCGTATCTATTTGGGTAATAATGTGGCTGCGGGCGATTTCAACGTAGAACGCAACAAATTTTACGACTACACAGGCACGGTGTGCTCTATTGGTGAAGGCATGATCATTCAAACCCAAGTGACACCTTGGGACGAAGAACAGATTGCTGCTGATGTGGCTAACTTTATTAAAGCATCTACGTCGGAATTAATTCTATTGGAAGATCTAAAGATGCCACTTAGTGATGTAATGGTTGCTAAGGTATCTCACAACATTCCGCTCACACACACAAATGCTGTAACAACAGGTGGATATGGTTTGACACTTCAAGGTGGTGATGCAGCCAATTTGCCAGAATCGGTAGACTACGCGGTAGTTCAGAAAGATATAAGAGTGAATATCTCGGATGATTTTATGTCGGGATGTATTAAAATTGATATGGGTGGTCGGTATCATCAAAATATAGAAATTACGCGTAACCCATGTGAAAAAGTAATTGGCCAATGGGAACGACACAATATTGGAAAAGGATTTGTGTATATATCACCGACTCCTAATGTAGAAGTGATAAGGGTTTCCATATCAAATGCAGGTGTCCCTCCCACTTCGCATCCTGAGACTGGAAATGTTTCACCGTTAGACAATTTTTATGTCTATATTAAGCGAAGCATTGATGATGATCCTGCTCATATAAGCATTAGTGCTCGGCGTGTAGGCGCGGATAACACCACTCCACATGATGTGAATATCACTTATGCTACACCTAGAAAGGGAGATCTACTCATTGCAAGACGTGATTTGATGGGAAAGAAGACATGGAATGAAGCTATGACAGGAGCCACTGGTTGCAAAACATTGGGCAAAGATTGGCGAGTGCCAACACTTGATGAACTTATGATTATTAACACAAATAAAGGAAAAATCGTTGCTCAGGTTGGAGGAAGCTTTGCAACAGACGTCTACTGGAGTGCCACTGAAGCGGCTGATAATACATCCGCCATGTGGTTGAATTTTGGTGCTGAAGATTTTGGTGATGCCGGTAAAAGTGGTAAGAACTATGTACGTTGTGTGCGCAACATATAATAAATAGATAATTATGAAACAATTAAAATACCTATTGATTTTGGCATGCGTGGCGTGTATGTTCTCATCGTGCGCCAAAGATAGCACCGAGCAGATGGCACTGCCCGATGGCATGCTAGCCATTCAACTATCGCTGCCAGATAGCAAAACGGTAGACACACGTGCAATTACCGATCAGGCGCAAGAGAGTGTTATTAGTAATGTTACATTACTCTTTTATTCTGGAAATATTCTAGTCAATAAGCTCTCTTCAGACGGTAATAGCGTTTTGATTGAACCTTCGCGCATCGTATTCAGAGTTAATGAATTAGACTATACGAAACCTTATTATGTGATTGTGCTAGCAAATGTTCCAGGGAGCATATTACCAGTTGTGGGTTCAGATATGTCTTCATTGTATGAAATATATTCCGAGATTTCAGGTAAATTGTTGCTTGGTGCTGGTTTTACCATGTGGGGTGTGATCGGTAATCATAACTTCTCGACCAACCCTATTGCCAGTGTCAGTCTCGTGCGCCAGGCTGTGAAGTTCCGTGTGAAAGTGAAGATCGATGATAGATTTATTAATAAATATAAGATAACAGCGATACATAATGAGATGGTGCTCAGCGTTAATAACTTGCCAAACAGATCTTTCATATATGGTTTTCCAAATGCAACGCGATTCAAAAATTTGAATGCCTCGCTAATGAGC
>JAVVZN010000156.1:0-4400 GCA_036650555.1 Rikenellaceae bacterium | reverse complement strand
ATTCATTGCCGTGTCGTAGCTTCTACGAGTAAGGTCTATATTTTTATTTATGTTCTCCATGTCTGCAACAAATCCTGCGAACTTATCAAGCATCAGAGCTCCTCGCGCAGCAATCTCGATTGCATTTTTATTTTGTGCATCACGACTCCACAGATCATAAACCAACTTTAAAGCAGTGATGAGATGTGTTGGACTGACAAGTAGTATCTTTTTTTTGTAGGCATACTCCCAAAGATCAGCATCGGCAGTAAGTGCTAACATGTAGGCAGGCTCAACAGCCATAAACATCATTACAAAATCCAACGACTCCTCTTTGTAGTCGTAGCGTTTTGAACTTAGTGAGTCGATATGTCGTTTCACCGATGCTATATGCTCTTTCAACGCTACATCTGCCTCTTCAACAGTGGCTGCACTACTATAACGCACATAAGCTGTTAGCGACACTTTTGAATCTATGATCACCTCACGCGCATCTGGGTAACGGATTACAATATCGGGACGTAGAATATCGCCATCGGTTGATCTACTACTCTCCTGGGGAAAATAGTGTTCACCTCTAACAAGCCCTGAGTTTACAAGTATTTTTTCGAGTATCATCTCACCCCAATCTCCCTGGAACTTAGGATTATGCTCTCCTTTTATGGCTTTAACTAGCGACTCGGCCTCAACACCCAGCTTATGATTTAACTCCATGAGCTTAGAAAGCTCACTCTTCAACGATGCACTGTCTTTTGTGTGTTCAGTAAACTGTGCATCTACCCGTTTACCAAATTCTGAAAGTTCTTTTGAGAGTGGCTCCAACAACTTTCCAACCTCAAGCGACGAGCTAGCCAAAAATTTATCGCTTTTCTGTTCAAGTATCTTCTGTGCCACATTCTCAAACACATTTTTCAGCTGCGCTTCACGTTCGGTGCGGTTACGTTCCATAAGCTGCTCGCGCTCATAAAACGATTTTATCTGCTGCTCTTTAGCACTTAATGATTCACGTAATGAACCTATAACATTTTGCTGATTTAATATATTTTGTTGTAACTCTATCTCATTATTTATGTACCTGTCGATCCTAGAGTGATAGCTACGCACCAAAAACACAACTGCACCACTAAATAAGATGATGATGACAAGCAATATGACTATCGAAATATCCATTACAATTTATTTTTCTTTTTCACATATCTCATCTACTTCTGTGAGATACTTATAGAACGTTTCTCCAAAAGCTCTTATGATAGGCTCTCTCAACGCTTGGTAAACCTTTATTTTCTTCGCTGTTCCACATTTCACAGCCCCATCGCAAATTGGCCAACGATGGTAATTCAACCCAACAGTGCCATTTGAAAACTTTGTTATTCTGATGGGATAGAGATGACAAGAGATAGGTTTATTGAAATCTATCACACCTGCTCTGAATGCTTTTTCTATTGCACAGAGCGTCACTCCACCCTCTGCAATACTATATGCACATTCGCAACCATCAATAAGAGTTGTGGTTAAATCGCCATCGGCATCAATCACAAACACTCCTTGCTCATCAATAGCAGCACTCCCTTCTGCCGACATAAACTTTTTAATACTATCTAAAGAACCATCTATCTGCTCAACCTCTTCGATTTCGAGCGGCGCACCACTGTCACCCTCAACACAACATATACCTTTGCATGCAGCTAGGTCGCAACAGAAATACTCTTCAAAAAGCTCTTCACTAACTATTTTATCTTCAATCTCAATCATTTGTTGCATTTACAAAAAAGCCGCCATTACGACGGCTTTCGTTATTATATAATGTAACTAGTCATAATTTAGAACTAACACAATTTACGAGCACCATCGCTGATAACAACAGGATAAATTTTGCAATCTATACCATATTTTGCACGATATTTTGCTGTTACTGTTTTGATGAAGTTATCATATTTTTCAGCTTTCACGATGTTTATTGTGCAACCGCCAAAGCCACCACCCATAACACGCGAACCTGTGACTCCACACTCTTTAGCTATCTCGTTTACAAAGTCGAGCTCTTCGCAGCTAACCTCATAAAGAACACTCATGCCGATATGTGTGCCATACATTTTCTTACCAACAGTTTCATAATCGCCTTTTTCAAGTGCTTCGCAAGCGTCAAGCAAACGCTTAACCTCTTCAATAGCATATTGAGAACGCACATAATCTTCAGTTGAGATCACACCAATAACATCTTCCAACCACTCAATTTTAGCATCACGCAAAAACTCAACCTCTGGATGACTCTTACGTATAGCGGCAACCGCTCTCTCACACGACTCACGACGACGATTGTAAGGAGAATCCACCAACTCGTGTTTCACACATGTATCAACAAGCACAACTTTGTAGCCATATTTTTCTGGATCGAAAGGCACATAAGCAAACTCACCTGTTTTACAATCCAAACGCATTAGATTGCCCGCTTTACCATGGCAAGAGGCAAACTGATCCATGATACCGCAATTAACACCAACATAGTTGTGTTCGGTGGCTTGACCCACTTTTGCTAACTCCATAAGTCCGAAACCTAGAGATAACATGTCGTTCAATGCAAAAGCATATGTGCTCTCAAGAGCAGCCGACGAACTCATGCCAGCACCTAGAGGAACATCACCTGAGAATACTGTGTCGAAACCTTTTATCTTAGCGCCTTTTTTTGTTAGCTCACGGCATACACCGAATATATATTTTGCCCAACCTTCTGAAGGAGCATCACTTTCGTTTAGTCCAAATTCCGACGACTCATTTAGATCGAGTGCATAAGCACGCACTTTGTCTGTGCCATTGAATTTTATCTCTGCCACGATTCCTTTATCAACAGCTCCCGGAAGCACGAAACCACCATTGTAGTCGGTGTGCTCGCCAATGATATTGATACGCCCTGGAGATGCGTAAACAGAACCTTTTGCGCCGTATAGATCGGCAAATTTTGATCTTATTTTTTCGTTATTCATATTTTTTACAATATAAAATGTTGTCAGACGATTTTTTATCTGACAACATTACATTAAATTTATTCTTGAACGTCGGCTGCTTTTGGTTTAGAACCTGCAATAGCATAGTATAGCAAGAACACCTCGCAAATTGCGATTAAGCTCCAAGTCCATTCCCAGCTACCCAAAACATCGGCGAAACCACCTTGGATAAGAGGTAGAATACCACCACCAACAACACCGATCATGATTGCACTTGAACCAAGTGAAGAGTATTTACCTAATTTGAATACTGCAAGTGAGAAGATAGCAGGCCACATGATAGAGTGGCATAGACCGACACCGATAAGCAACCATGGATTTTTAAGTGCCATACTTGCAACAATAAGCAAGATAGCAACTAGAGATGTGGCAAGAAGTTGAGTTTTTGCTGAGATCTTACTGATAGTAGCACCGATCAATCTTCCAACCAACATGCCACCCCAATAAAGAGATGCCATAAGAGATGCCTTTTCAGCAAATCCATCGCCTAGCTCTTTAGCAAACGAAACGACATTTGTGCCCACAGCCACCTCAACACCTACATAGAAGAATATAGCCACAACACCAAGTACAAGGTGACGGAAAGACCAAATGCTACGAGGAAGTTTTTCACCTTCTGAATTGACAGCCGATGCGATAGTAGGTAGGTTCAAACGATTTACAATGAAACCAAGTGCTAAGATCACAACAGCAAGAAGAATGAAAGGAACAATAAGATTTTCAATCTGACCTTTTTGACCACCAAAGATAACGTAAGCCACAAAAAGTGGACCTATTGTAGTTGCAACAGAGTTGCCAGCACCACCAATACTTTGACGTTGAACGTCGCTAGTGCCTTTTACTTGACAGTTTACAAGGAATGGATTTATTACTACTTGCATGATAGTCACAGCACCTCCAACAAGGAAAGAGCCTAATATAAAGATAAAAAACGCAACAGGAACAACAGAATCACCAAAAGCAACATCAGTACCTGGAGCATACACTTGCAATAAAACCGATGCTTCAAACACAGCTAAGCCACCAACCATAAAGAACAATGCTCTAACAAGAGTGCCTTTATAACCGAAACGGCTAACCCATTTTGAACCTACACCGCCAAATGCTGGATAAGCCAAAAACCATGAGAATGTGATAAGTGTCATCAAAGTGTTTTGAATACTACCTGCCTTAGCTAGAAGCGCCTCTTTTAGCGGCTCCTGGAATTGCTGATTTATGTTGGTAAAAAACCCAACAAAGAAGAACAGAATAACCATTACTATGAATGGCCCTGTGTAATTAACCTGTTTTTGTGTCATAATTTTTATTGTAGTTTAGATTATTGTTTAAAAGCTGTTCTAAGAAGCTATTTTGATTTGTTTTCAAAATTTTATTACTGCTATTTTTGAGGCTATTTTTTCGATGATTTGCCGAGATAGT
>JAVVZN010000155.1:0-4407 GCA_036650555.1 Rikenellaceae bacterium | reverse complement strand
GGAGTTTCTGTGGTTGGAATTGATTCAGTAGGTGAGTCGGTGGCAGGAGCTTGAACCTGTTCTATTAACTCTTCTGTGCTGATTGTTTGTTCACCTCCATATATATAACCATAGACAAGAACTATTATGGTAAGGACAACCGCTATAACTGCGATCCATAACACAATGTCGTTACCTTTTTTCTTTTGCGATGGTTTCATTTGACGTTGCCCATGCTGTGGGTGATGCTGTTGCATTACGCCAGTTGGTGTAGCAGGTCCATTGTTATGCTGCATTGGCACAGGAGGCGGATTTGATGCAGCCCCCGACCTATAAATATTATTTATACGATCTTGTGAATCACGGTATTTTCCAAATGAGCTATTTTCTCTTTGCTGTGGCTGACCACCATACATTGATGTAAGGCTTTGTTTTGGTTGAGGTTCTCCTTGTTGTTGTTGTTCTGGTTTTTGGGAATTAAGCGGATCTGGTTTTCTAACAGGAGAAAAATAACGTGTGCCCATATCAGTTGTGGCATTCACTGCTCTATCATAGATAGGGCGGTTGTATTGAGGATTTTGAGGTTCCTTTACAGGCTCACTAATCTCTACTGGCGCATTCTCAACAACCTCTACCACAGGGTTAGACTCTTCATTAACTGCTGGAGCATGATGTGGTATTGGCACCTGGGTTGGTGTAGGGGTGGAAATCTTTTGCTCTTGAATTATAGGTTTAGGTTCTGCAACTGTTATAGGTTCAACCACCTTCTCCTGCTCAGCTTTCTGTTCGATAATAGGTTTTCCTATCTCTTCCTTTATTGCTTCACTCTCCTTTGCAAGATATATAATTCTGTTTGTGTCGTATTTCAACACACCTATACCCTCAATAATATATTGACCTCTCTCATCGAGCGATTTTTTCACTGCAACGATATACTCTTCTAATATTTGAGCTGCTTCTTGGTCTTCCACACCTGCCCAGCTTTTGATAGCAGAACATAAAACTCCATCATCTTTATTTAGGAACGGAACAAAAACAAGAATCACTCCGACTCCTTCGATATTTTTTCTAATAAACGCACCGAGCGTGGGAATTACTAATCGCTTGTTTCGCTGTAAGCAAGTTATTAACAGTTTATTTATCATAATGTTATGGCAATATAATTAATAAAAAAGATGTCCTTTTTGTTTGTACAACAATCCAAAGATATAAAAAATGTTTTTGAATGTAAAATAATGATTTATTTTATCATATATTTGCAGATATTTTATAGTAGTTTTTCTAATTCAAAATTAATAAACATCAAATAATTATTGTGCTATTTAAACGCTTTAATTATCTGATATAAAACAAATAACAAAACGAAAAAGCACAGTGTGCTTGACATTCGCAATGTTTAACCACTAATTATTAAAATGAAAAACAAGTACATCGACCTTATTGAACAGACGTTTGAATTTCCTCAAGAAGAGTTTTCTGTAAACGATCATGAATTAAATTTTCATGATGTTCCGCTTATGGACATAATAAAACAGTATGGAACTCCTCTAAAAGTGACCTATCTTCCAAAAATATCATCACAGATCCAGAGGGCAAAACGACTTTTCAACGTTGCCATGGCAAAAGTAGATTACAAAGGGAGCTATAATTATTGCTATTGTACAAAAAGCTCTCATTTTTCATTTATCTTAGAGGAAGCATTACGAAACGACATACATCTTGAAACCTCATCTGCCTACGACATATATCTTGTAAATGCACTGTATGAAAATGGTGTTATCGACAAAGATGTTTATATTGTATGCAATGGTTTCAAACGTCCACTTTACATTGAAAACATAGCAAAACTTTCAAACGATGGTTTCATGAATGTTGTTGCTGTTCTCGACAACAAAGAAGAGTTTGCAGGTTTTGACGAGCTAATGCAAGATGGCAAAAAACTAAAATTGGGAATAAGAATAGCATCTGAAGAGGAACCAAAATTTGATTTCTACACCTCACGTCTAGGTATTCGCTACAATGATATAATAGATTTTTACCTAGAAAAAATAAAGCCAAATCAGAAATTTGAGCTCAAAATGCTCCATTTTTTCATCAATACAGGAATACGCGATACAGCATATTACTGGAGTGAGCTGAACAAATGTATAAATGTATATTGCCAACTTAAAAAAGTGTGTCCTGAACTCGACTCACTTAATATAGGTGGTGGTTTCCCTATCAAAACATCGTTAAGTTTCAACTATGAATATGAGTATATGACTGAAGAGATCATTGCGCAGATCAAAAATATATGCGAGCAATGTGATGTTCAAGAGCCAAACATATTCACAGAATTTGGATCATTCACCGTTGGTGAAAGTGGGGCCACACTCTACTCTATTCTAAATCAGAAAAAGCAGAATGACCGTGAGTTATGGTATATGATAGATAGCTCATTCATGACCACTCTACCAGATATATGGGGTATAAACCAACGATACATCCTACTTGCCATCAACAACTGGCAGAAAGAATACCAACGCGTATTTTTAGGTGGACTGACATGCGATAGTGAAGATTACTACAATGCCGAATCGCACTCAAATGCTGTTTATCTTCCAAAAATCGACCCAAGTGAAACACAATACATAGGATTTTTCCACACTGGAGCCTATCAAGAATCACTAGGCGGTTATGGCGGCATACAACACTGTCTAATCCCAGCCCCAAAACACATAATAATAGACCGCGATAAAGACGACAACGAATACTACACCCGCCTATTCGCCAAAGAACAAAGTTACCGTTCAATGCTCAGAATATTAGGTTATTAATTATTGTGCCCGGTAAATAATTAATATTTTCTCAATTTCTTCTAAGAAGAAATTAGTTTTTTGAAGCACCAAAGGTGCGTACTTTTTTCTCAAAAAAGTATTATGGTGATAATTATTGGTAACATATAAAAAATCATCCATACATACACGAAGAAAAACAGAAAAAATTTTCACCCAGCAAACGATAAAAACATAAAAACATAATTTTTTATATAAACCAATAATTATGACTTCATTTAAATACCAAGAGCCATTCCCTCTCTCAAAAGACGAGAAGACAGAGTATCGCCTATTGACAAAGGAATATGTATCGACTACTACCTGTGATGGTAGAAAAATATTGAATATAGATCCAAAAGGTTTGGAGTTACTTTCTAAAGAGGCATTTGCCGATGTTTCATTTTACCTTCGCGCATCGCATCTTCAAAAAGTTTCTAACATATTAAGCGACACTGAGGCAACTGATAATGATCGCTTTGTGGCTTACACCATGCTTTTAAATCAAGTTGTGGCAGCAGAAGGTGAACTACCAACATGTCAAGACACTGGCACAGCAATCGTGGTAGCAAAGAAAGGCGAAAATGTTTACACTGGTGCCATTGATGCTGAACATCTATCAAAAGGTGTTTACGACACATACCAAGAGCGCAACCTACGTTTCTCTCAAGTGGTTCCTTTCTCGATGACAGAGGAGAAAAACAGTGCCACAAACCTACCTGCTCAAATTGATATATACGCCACAGAAGGAAATAAATATGAGTTTTTGTTCATCACAAAAGGTGGTGGATCTGCAAACAAAACTTTTTTATACCAACAAACAAAAGCTCTTTTGAATGACGAATCACTAACAAAATTCATCAAAGAGAAGATCAAAGATCTAGGCACATCAGCATGTCCTCCTTATCACCTTGCGGTAGTAATAGGCGGAACATCAGCAGAGAGCTGCCTTTCAACAGTTAAGAAAGCATCGACAGGCTACCTCGACAATCTTCCGACTAGTGGTAACGAAGGCGGTCGTGCATTCCGTGATTTGGAATGGGAGGCTAAAATCGAAAAGATATGTCAAGAAAGCGGAGTAGGTGCTCAGTTCGGAGGAAAGTATTTGGTGCACGATGTTCGTGTAATTCGTCTTCCTCGCCATGCTGCATCATGTCCTGTTGCAATTGGTGTTAGTTGTAGTGCCGATCGTAATATCAAAGGTAAAATCACAGAAGATGGCATCTTCTTAGAGCAACTAGAAAAGAACCCTGCTCGTTTCATGCCAACTAAAGCACCAGCTCTATCTCCTGCGGTTGAAATAGATCTCGACGAGGGAATGGACAAAGTGCGTGAAAAGCTAAGCCAATACCCTATCAAAACGCGTTTAAACATAAAAGGCACATTGATAGTGGCTCGTGATATTGCACATGCTGAGATCAAAAAGATGGTTGATGCTGGCAAACCTATCCCTGAATATTTCAAAAACCATCCTGTTTACTATGCAGGTCCAGCTAAAACGCCTAAATCAATGGCATCGGGTAGTTTCGGACCAACAACAGCTGGACGTATGGATCCATACGTTGATCTATTCCAAAGCCTAGGCGGCTCACTAATCATGGTAGCAAAGGGTAAT
>JAVVZN010000154.1:0-4444 GCA_036650555.1 Rikenellaceae bacterium | reverse complement strand
GGAGCGTACTTAAAGTACGTGAGCATTGTCATAGCTCAAAATCTGTGAAATGTGTGCCGTTTCCGTGGAAAGTAATCTAAGGTACTTTTTCAGCGACGACTAATTATTCTTATCGTTTAGGGTATTCAATACGAAGATGATAAATGCCTTCAATTTTATTTTTTAATACCTCTTTTATCTGTGTCACCTCACCGAAAGAGAGAGCTGAATCTTCAAAATTACCCTCAGACAACTGCACTCCTACCACACTGTCCACTAGTTCTGAGATTGCCTCCGGTGTGTGAACTTTCATTGATCGTGAGGCTGCCTCGACTGCATCTGCCATCATACATATAGATGCCTCTTTGCTCTTTGGTAGCGGTCCATCGTAGCGAAACATCGACATGTCAATATCTTCAGCTCCATTTGCCTCTTTATATTTATGAAAGAAAAAATAGATCAATGATTTGGCATGGTGAGTGTTTATGAAATCTATTATTATGCTCGGCAGATTATGTTTTTTTGCCATCTTTACGCCATCACTAACATGTTGTTTTATAATCTCAACACTTTTTAGTGGTTCTATTTCAACATGTGGATTTATGTCGGTAAAGTTGTTTTCAATAAAATATAGTGGGTTCTCCATCTTGCCAATATCATGGTATAATGCTCCTGTGCGAGCATATAGAGGGCTTGCTCCAATCTCTTTTGCAGCAGCTTCAGCCAGATTTGCCACCTGCACTGAGTGTTGAAAAGTGCCTGGCGCTTTTTCTGCCAGCTCACGTAGTAGAAAGTGATTGGTGTCGCATAATTCAAATAATGTTATATCGGTTACAAACCCGAATATCTTCTCGAAGATATAAACTAGCTGATATAATGCTAAGAAAATTAGCACATTGAAAGGAAACCAAATTAGTTCATTCCAGCGTATTGACGAGATGTCTGTTTCCACCATAAACGAAACGGCAATGAAACTCACCACATAAACTATAAGTATGACACCTATTGCTACAAATAGTTTGCGTCTGTAATATGAGTTCTGCATGGTGAACACACCTGCCAATCCTGCAAAAAGATTTATAAAGAAAAACTCCATTGGTGATGAGGAGAATGGAGCGCATATCATTAGCACCGACACATATTCAAATATCGACATTCGTATGTCGTAGAATGTGACTATATAAAACGGAACTATTGCAAATGGGATCAGATAGAGATTTAAATTATCGAATGAGGTGACAACATAACAGAATGTTGCCATAAAAAGATATATAAAGAGTAGAAATAATACGTTGCCTATCTTTTTAGAAAACTCCTTACGGAAAAAGAATATAAAACAAAATGACAATGATAAAACAATAGATATGTATAAGAAATTTCCTATTACAACAAGAAAAGAGTTCATATTACCGCCTCTTATCCGTGATTCGTTTTCAAGTGACACCAAAACTTGGTAAATATTATCATCAATTCTATTGCCTCGTTTCACAATCTCACTTCCTTCGGCAATAAATCCTTTGGAGCTCGACACAGCTGAAAAAATTGATTCACGGTCGGCAACATTTAATGGTTCATCATATATTACATTTGCCCCGATATAATTTTCGATTTGCATCTGATTGAGCAGCTTGTTGTCTGCAAATTCGGTAGCAAGTATCAGTTTTGCTTGTTCAATGGTGTAGATGTTATTCAAGGAGGTTGTGGTTATGGCACCATCTCTTATTACTCTAACTAAACTGCTACCTCCATTGTATTCAAACTTCTCGTCATAATTGTTTATTACCCCCTCTTCAAGCAGTTCGCTCAACCTGCCATAAAGCAGCTCTCCTGCCATTTGTAGGCTATCTTTATGGTTGTCGTCATATTTAAGATCCAGATGAAATCTACGTCGCACCTCGTCTTTGATTTTCTTAGATATGTCGCTATTGACTGAATATATTGGAGCATAACGTTTTTCTGAAGCAGCAATATCTGCATTGTATTCTTCTTGTGTCTTCAGTATAGGAAAGCTAAAGGGAGCAATAAGATCACTATGCGACCATACCTCTCCTTTTTTATATTCCGATTTTATACCTGATGACGGCAACAAAAATGTGATTAAAAGTGCAGTAACCACAAATGACATAATCATTAAATATAATCTGCGCATTTTATTTCTATTTAAGTTTAGAGCTTCTTACTATTTGCTATTGATTGATCTGAAACCCATCCCTAGAGTTTCGTGAGCTGTGAGTATTACCATGAATACATCTGGGTCTACCGATTTTATAAATGCTTGAACTAGTACGAGTTCACGACGCGAAACAACCAAAAATATCATGTTTTTCTCAGCTCCTGTGTACATTCCATTAGATTTAATGTATGTGCCGCCTCTATCCAATCCGTCGAATATATAACCACGTATTAATTCGTGTTTGTCGGAGATGATAAATAGTAGTTTATCATCCGAAGGTCCTTCTATTATGTAGTCTATCATCTTAACACACACCAATATGCAGACTAACGCATAGAGTGGTAGTTTCCAATCGCCAAAAGCTATTAATCCAATTATTACTACAATCGACTCGATGATAATAATACTTCGTGAAAGAGGTAATTTTAAATATTTTGTGATTATCATCGCAATAATATCGGTTCCTCCACTTGTCGCTTTGTTTTTGAAAATGATGCCAAGACCTATACCCATGATCGTTCCGCCAAAGAGTGATGCCAAAAGCACATCGTCCGATAGATCTAAGTGGCCACCTAGCATCTCAGAGGGCACTTGACCAGCATAAGTTGCTAAAAGATTCATAAACAATGGAGTAAGCAGAGCTGCAACAACGGTTTTAGCACCGAAAGTAGCTCCAAAAATACGAAGTGAAATCAAAAGTAATGGAATATCTAGACATAGCCCAAATGTTCCAACCTTAATATCAGGAAAAAAATTATGCAGAACAATCCCCAAGCCATACACGCCTCCAGGCACAATCTTATATGGATTGATAAATAATGCAAATGATGCCGATAACAAAAATGCACCCAGCACAATTCCTGCCCATGACAGAAACCACTGCTTTGAAAAGATACGATCACGTATGATAAAATTCTGCATAAGTATGATTATTTTCTAAACAATATTGTGTAAAGATAAATATTTTTTTTAACTTTGTCGCTGTTGCATATTTATATTTTTGAAAGCTATTTGCTTTGATGATTAGAAGTCATTTTATATAGGACTAAAATATTGTTATCTATTTGGCTGTTAAAGCAAAAATATGCAACTTAATAAATTAACACTTAAGTGGTATAAATTAAACACTACAAATATTGAACAAATTTAATTCGTCAAAACCGCATATTGCCATATATGGTAAATGTAACTCAGGGAAGAGTTCGCTTATGAATATTCTTATCGGATCTAATATCTCGATAATATCAGATAAGGCAGGAACTACAACCGATGCGGTAAAACGAAATGTTGAGATAAGCTCCGTTGGAGGAGTGGTTGTTTATGACACTGCTGGTATAGACGACACCACACCACTTGGAAAACAACGACAAGAATCAACGATCAACACATTGCCACTTATTGATTTAGCGATATTGGTTACGACAAGTAGCGAGCTTGACAAAATAGAAATAGACTTTATAAAACAACTTGATGTTTTGTCTATACCATATATAACTATAAGAAACAACTTCGCAGAAACTAATTCAAATGAAGGTTTCAATTTTAAAACGCCACACACCTCCGATAGGAATACGTTCTTTGAACTTATAAAAAATGCTTTACCAAGTGACAGTTATCTGCCAGAACGAATTTTTGATAATAGTGTGAAATGTGGCGATGTAGTGCTTTTGGTGTGTCCGATTGATTCAGAGGCTCCTTCAGGGCGGCTTGTCCCTATTCAGACACAAGCTTTGCGTGAGCTTTTAGATATTCATGCTATTGCTATCATTGTACAAACAGAACAGATTGCAGAGGTGATTGATAAGCATCAAATAAGTTTAGTTGTGGCTGATAGTAGTGTAGTTGATATTGTAAATAAAAAAGTTGGTAACAAAGCGCTTGTCACAACATTTAGTATTTTGCTTGCTAAGTCTAAAGGTGATATGGCACTTTATACTGAAGGGTTGAGAAAAATAGATCTTTTGCAAGAAGGTGATAAGATATTAATACTGGAGAGTTGCTTGCATCAAATAAGTTGTGATGATATAGGTAGAGTAAAGCTTCCGATGTGGTTGCAACAATACCTAAAATGTAGCTTAACTTTTGAGGTTATAACCTCAAACGATCCTCTTCCCAAAGATTTATCATCCTACTCATTGGCACTTCAATGTGGTGGATGTATGGTGACGCGGAGGCAAATTAAACAAAGGCTTAAAGTGTTAAAAGCTAGTAATGTAGCTGTAACAAATTATGGCATGGCAATTAAAAAAATTAAAAATACCCAAAATAAAACAATTTAATATGAAAACTTCA
>JAVVZN010000153.1:0-4519 GCA_036650555.1 Rikenellaceae bacterium | reverse complement strand
GTTGAAATTGCATTAAAAACATTGCGATAAGTTGAAAAGTGTAACACAAATTACGACCGGCTTTTCATGGAAATGGTGCAGATTTTGAACTATAACAAGCGGAGCGTATAACGGCAGGCGAGCATTGTTATAGCTCAAAATCTGTGAAATGTGTGCCGTTTCTGTGGAAAGTAATCCTACCGCACTTTTTCAGCGACAACTAATAGTGCTGCGCTCTTACGTAAGAGGCTTTTTAAGGGGCTACTATTTGTTTTTGAAGGTGTAAGTAACACCAATTCCTAATACCTCACTAAACTGCCAGAAAGAGTCGCCATCTGTTTTGACCTTGTCGTTAAAGATGAGTGTGCAGTTGAAGTTTACGTTGAAATATTTATAGACTTTAAAATCCAACCAACTTTGCCACGTCATGTCGGGATTAGTTTTGTAGTCCCAAAAAGATTGTAAAGAGGTACGATATGATAGTATTGGACTTTTCTGATCTTGTTTACTTTTTATTAATGGTTGAAGCCATTGAATATTTAAGAATGCGCCAAATTGAGTCTTTGTTTTCTTACCTTTTTCCACACCGAAGGCTCCTTGCTCCGATAGATATTCGTCGAGTACGAGTAGCACGTTACCAGAGACAGGTGATAGGGTGATTGAACGTTTGTCGTCGAGTTTGTAGTTCATACCAATACCGAGGTTCATTGTTGCCGGGGCAAATATGTGCGATGCAGGACGTTCGTCTTTTTTGTTTTTATAGCCGTTGGCAAATTGAGAACTGAGATCGAAGTTTAAGTTGTAGAAAAGGTGTTTATTTATACGATAGTTGAGAGCTGTATTTATTCTGAACCTATCTTCCGTTTTCCATAGCACACTATCGCGTAGACCCATTGCGTAAGCTGCATCCCATGTTGTTGTGACGTCGAATCTATCGTATCGGTAGATGTGTTTTAGATATGATGTTACACGTCCGTTGAATGTATTTTCGCCCCCTTTTGACCAGTTTTTATAGCCAAATTGTGTAAATAAAAGTGAGTTCGACATCTCAAAATAGTTTTGTTCTCGACGTCTGCTCTTAGCTTGGTTGCGTAGATATGCGTCATTAACTGTAACAAATTGAGATTGTTTCTTCTTTAGTGTGTCGAGCGGAGTGACACTCTTTGAGCGTGCCTCTGTTTGATTGAAAATATTATATTGGCTGTAAGCCGATTGTGAGGCTATTAGATAGAAAAACGCGATAATTAAACAAGTCTTTATTTTCATAATATGTAAAATATTGAATGTTAGTCTGAATATACAAATTCAGACATGTTCCGACAAAGTTAATATTTTTTTTTAAGAAGCTATTTTAATTTGTTTTCAAAATTTTATTACTGCTATTTTTGAGGCTATTTTCTCGATGATTTGCCGAGATAGTAGTGGATTACAGCTCAAAAATTATTGGAAAAAGAGTGCAAAAAGAGTGGTAGTAAAATGCTGGGACAAATTAAAACAGTTCTAAATGATGTTGATATATCCGGTGTTACCTGCTGTGCGAATTTTAGCTCTGCCTTGTTTTACATTGTTTGCAAAGTCATATATGATAGGAGTCACTTCGGTGCCGTTGGCGTTTATATATCCATATTTGTCAGCTATTTTGACAACTGCAAATCCTTCGTAGAAATTGTTCACATCGTCGTACTTAAATTCAGTGATATGATCAAGGTTACAATTAAGGAATCCATATTTCCCAAATTTTTTAACAGCAACTCTATCTTGACTGAACATGTGGATGTCTTCAAAGATGAAATCTGTAAGTTTCTCCCCATTAAGCGACATAAATCCCCACATATTTTCAAGTTTCACCGATATAATATGTTTGTAAGGTTGGTTAGCATCTGAGAATATTGCTGGATAGGTTGTCGTTTCGGTGTTGTCGGCTATTGCATACCTATTATTTCTCTTATCGTAACTAACACGACTACCTTTATGGTTTACTATTTTGCGTTGCTCTACTAATTTCTCTAGCCACCATCTCATATCTGTAATAGCTGGGGTTTCGCTCTTTAGAAAAGTTATGATATGCGATAGTATAATGTCGTCTTTGAAAAGATCTTCAGTGACGGCAAAAACCGATGATCTGCCTTTTAGTATATCGTCGGGCACGAAGATCGAAAATTCGCCATCGTAGTATTTGAAAAAGAGATGTGACGACTTTTGTGCAACTAGTAGTGTGGCAAATATTATAGCTATTGGATAATCATCTATTCTTTTGTTGTAGTAGAAGGCGTTGCGCTCAGGGTGGCGAAAACCATTTGTGCCAATTTCGTGGCTTGGAGAGTAGTGAAACTTAGGTATGTAGGCGTTGTTCAGATCTATGAGTAAAAATTTACCAGAGTTGGTTATTATTATGTTGTCGGCTTTGATGTCGCCATGTGCGAACTCTGCATCGAGTAGTTTTATTGCCATATCAAGAAAACCGTCGATAATAAAATTTAGACGCATCTGGTCGTTCAGATATGCTGCCTCACATAGCTCTGCTCCTATTGTACGTCCATCTATCCAGTCATAAAGTTCAATAGTAAGCTCGATTGCAATAGCGCTCATCTCATCGTGGAACACCAATTCACGTGGATATATTTCGGAACGATTTATGAGTGGCGAATTTATGGCATTGAAATAATTGCTGCTTTGTATTAAACCTTCGGTAAATTGCAGAGTGTGATTTTCATAACATTTCACCGCCACAACTCTATTATTCAATTTTGCTTTAAACACCACTGAGCGATTGCCAGTGTACATGATTGGCACACCGCAATTATCGTTAATTAGCTCAATATCTTTTAATGTACGTAGATGATTTTTAGGATTTCGGAGTGCTTCAACAAAATTTATAATATCTATTCTACGCATGAAATTATAATTTGAAGATCTTCTGTGCTATTATTGACCCTTTGTTTGATGATATAGTTATTGTTAGATAGGTGTCATTCTTCGAGTTAAACTTTGGAATGTTTAACGTTTGTGTTTGACTCTTTCCTTGCTGAGCATCGAAATTGATCGCTAATTTTTCTCCCTCTTTGCCATCAGTTGTAAGTTGATAAGCAACCTTATATTCCGATAGAGGAGTTGAATCCATATTGTTGGTGAGAGTCAGCTGACTTGCGGCATATTCAATTTTTACTCCAGCATATAGCTCAGCAATATCGGGCGATTTGAGTAGAGATAAATTCTTAAGAAACGCACCTTGAACGGCTGGGTTCGCTTTAATGGCTCCCCATAAATCAGCAAATTTTTTGCCGTCGCTCTTAATCACTATTGTAGGATGATCGGTGTTTGGAGTGTATTCAGATATGTCGGCTCCGGTTTCGTTGTTTGGAAGATAGATGTTTGTGTTCCATTCCAAGCCTGCTCCTGGATATATTATCGGACGTTTTGAATCTTTTGCCTTTAGCATTAAATATGTTTCATACATGTTGTAGCCATTACCACTATCGTTTCCAAGAGAGAAAGCCACAACGGCAGGATGGTTTTTTGTAACCTCATACATGTTTAGTGTGCGTGAGATAAATTTCTCTAGTAGGGAGCGATTGTTTCCAACTCCATATCTTAATGTGTTGCCCGATGCTGAACCATCAATATTAGAATTACTGAATATGTAGAATCCAATTTGGTCGGCTAGAGTGTAGAAGTCGTTGTTTTGAGGTGCATCGACCCACAGTGAGTTGGCGCCACTACGTTTTATCTCTTCCAAAAACAATTTCATCTTCTCTTTGGTGAGTGGAATATCATTTTTTGAAACGGTAACACCTTTTATTGTGACAGGCACATTGTTTATTAGCATTTGGTTGGTTAGAATGTCTATCTGACGAAACCCTATCGGAAGTTTAACAAATTCTGTCCATCTGTTCTCTTTCTGCACACGTATCACCACGCTATATAGGTTTGGCTGCTCAGCGCTCCATTTCTTTACGTTATGAATAGGTACATTGAAATATACGGTGTCTTCTATGCGCATGTTGAGCTGCGCAAGTTTGTTTTGTGAATCTATTGTGTTGCCATCTGGGTCTATAAGATCAAAAAATACTTTTACCTCTGCGGGGTTTAGGTAGTGTGTTTTTATTAATGCACCGAACTCTAACAGTCCATTTTTGTACTCAGGGTCAAATGATGTTGTGGAGATGTAGTCGCGTAGACGTACTTTGGGCGCTGACCACACTGTGACGTTGCCACCTATCTCCAAATCTGCATAGCTATCTGCACTTTCAAGATATGATGCCACACCGAAGCCATATGAAACTACTGTCAAAAAGTTTAGTCCCTCGCGAGAGGCATCAGAAATATTAAATTCTGCCATGGCACGTGAGTCTTCGTTGTAGCCAACTCGCTTGCCGTTTACATACACCACCGATGAGCCTGCAAGATGTTCCATGTTAAGAAATATCTCTCTCTCGTCCCATACAAGAGGCACTTTAAATGTGGTACGATAAACCACAGCAGGGTTTTGCAGAGGAAAAACCACACTAAATGGTTTTGTCACTTTTAGAGAAGGCTGCTT
>JAVVZN010000152.1:0-4545 GCA_036650555.1 Rikenellaceae bacterium | reverse complement strand
TGTGCAAGAAATATTACACTTACGCATTCGAATAGAGCTGTTCCATTCATATTTATGGTTGCTCCCAAGGGAAGTACGAAGCTAGCAATTTTTTCAGATACACCCGATTTTTCTGTTATGGCCTCTAACGATAGAGGAAGTGTGGCAGATGAAGATGCGGTTGAAAATGCGGTCAAGAGCGGTAGTGACATGTTTTTCATGTGTGCAAAAGGCTTGATGCCTGCTGAGCGGAGCATTAGTGGTAGAACCACAAACATCTGTATTGAGATGCCTAAAAGAACGGTAACGATAAGCAGTCCCATGCCTGCAAAGAGTGTTGTGAGATTTGAGTTCACAGATATTTGCTCTGTCACAATCCCAAATATGCCTATTGGAGTGAGTTTTATGATGGCTCCAGTGATTTTCATCATGACGTGAAACACCGAATCGAAGAATTTTGTGATTGTTGATGACAGTTTGCTTTCTATTTTGGTGGTGAAAAATCCGAAAAGAATAGCAAAAATAATTATTTGGAGTATGTTGTTTGTTACAAATGCACTCGCTATATTGACAGGTATGGCATCCATTAAAATTTTACCTATCGTTGGACGGCTTTGTGAAATGTTGTTAAGATTGTCTGCCGATAGCGATGCTGAAGATAGTATATCGACTCCGTTGCCTGGTGTGATTATGTTTACCAAAAATAATCCTATTATGATTGCGATAAGAGTGGTAGACATAAACAGTCCAAGTGTTTTCGCACTTATGCGTCCTAGGTTCGACGAAGAACCAATGCTCGCCACTCCCGTTACTATCGACGCAAACACAAGTGGTGCTATAATCATTTGGAGTAGGTTCAAAAATGCTTTTCCAACCCATTTACAACTCTCTAAAAACCAGTTTAGTTCAGTTGGATAAATAGACACGATCTTACCAGCTATTACACCTAATATAAGCGCTAGCAATATTAGTAATGGCAGAGAGTTTTTCTTTATAAAATTCATATTTTGATCTGTTTTTTTAATATTGAACGTGCAATAACCATATCTTCAGGGGTGGTTATCTTTATGTTTGTCTTTTCGCCATCTACTAGTGCAATTTTCACGCCTATACTCTCTAGTAAAGCTGCGTCGTCGGTAAATTCTTTTTCTTTAGCGTTGTGGTATGCTTTGCGTATCAGTTCTAGGTTGAATCCTTGAGGTGTTTGTACGGCTTTATACTGCTCACGTTCCACGGCGTGGCTCTCTTCTGCTTCGATTTTGCGTAGTGAATCGGTTATGTCTATTACAGGGATAGCGGCATTATATTTTTCTGCGGCATGTAGCACGTTAGTTAGTAATGTTTTCGTTGCTAACGGTCTGACTGCATCGTGGATTAGCACCACACCGTCTTTGTGCTCAATGCAACTTAGCCCATTGCGCACAGAGCAGGTTCTGCTCTTTCCACCTTCAATGATTGTATGTTGAATGTCACAATTATGTTTTTTGCACAAGTTTTTCCAAAGCGCAATATGTTTTGATGGTAGTACTATTACTTTTTCAGAGTTGGGTAGAGCTGAGGCAAAGGTTGTTAATGTGCGTATTAGTATAGGAATGCCTGAAAGCAACAAAAATTGTTTGGGAGTTTTGTGTCCCATTCTCATTCCGTTTCCTCCGGCGACAATAATTATTGAAATATTACTTTTTGCCAATTTTTTTCTATATTTGTAGAATATATACTTTAAGAATCTGTTTTAATTTATTAATTTCGTTCTTTTCGGCTCTTTCTACCCTAGTTTTCGCTCTGTAAATCCTCATTTAGCTCGCTAAAATCGGATTTACAGAACAAAAACTAGGACAAAAATAGCTCTAAAATAACTTCGATAACAAATTAAAACAGCTTCTAAGATAGTGTCATGCAAAAGTAACAAAAAATCTCAAAAAGACATAAATTACATTATTAAATTAATAAATCATATTACTTATTATGGCAAATTTAGATTGGCAATCGCTTGGCTTTGCTTACACTCGTACCCCATATAACGTTAGAGCTTATTATCGCAATGGCAGTTGGGGCATGATAGAAACTCACTCAGAAGAGACAATAAACATTCATATGGCAGCCACTGCGCTACACTATGGGCAAGAGGCATTTGAAGGCATGAAAGCGTTCACATGTGCAGATGGTAAGGTGCGCGCATTCCGTATGGAGGAGAATGCCAAAAGAATGATCAGCTCAGCCGATCGACTAAAAATGGCTGCACCAACAGTTGAGTTATTCTGTGAGTGTGTGAAACAAGTAGTTAGTCTAAATCGTGAGTTTGTGCCCCCTTATGGCACTGGTGCATCGCTCTACATTCGTCCTTTGTTGATTGGCACTGGAGGTGAGGTGGGAGTGAAACCTGCAAACGAATATTTATTACTTATGTTTGTTACACCAGTTGGTCCATACTACAAAACCGGCACAGGCACAATGAAAGCTGCTATATTGCGCGATTACGATCGTGCTGCTCCTCACGGCACAGGACACATCAAAGCTGGAGGCAACTATGGTGCGAGCCTCGATTCTTTTGAGATTGCACACGAAAAAGGGTATCAAGGAATTTTGTATCTTGATCCTAAAGAGAAGAAATATATTGATGAGTTGGGAGCTGCAAACTTCTTCGGCATAAGAAACAACACATACATCACTCCATCATCGCCATCAATTCTGCCATCTATAACCAATATGTCGCTTAGAACATTGGCGGAAGATATGGGAATGAAGGTAGAAAGTCGTTTGGTTGCTGTTGAGGAGTTGTCTACTTTTGAAGAGGCTGGAGCTTGTGGAACGGCAGCTGTGATCACTCCTATTGAGAGAATAGACGATCTTGACATGGGCGTTTCATACACATTCGGAGATAAAATAGGAAAACAAACAAAACTTTTATACGATCGTTTAGTTGATATTCAGCATGGTCGTTGTGAAGATAAATTTGGATGGAATACCATAATATAATATTGAACATGAAAAATTTTCTAGTAGTAACATTTGCTTTAATTGCTTTTTACTCCTGCACGCTAACCGAGTCGGTTATCAATGCCACTCTGACAAACACATTGGATGATGGAAAGGAGGTGGTCGATACAACCTACAATAACAAAATGGCGTATTTATATAATTCGCGTGATATAAATGTGCCGCTTGATAGCTCTGTGGTGGTTGATGGAAAATTCACACTGAAATTTAAGCCTGATAGTTCTATTTTGGTTTATCGCATTCGTGTAGACGATAGAGCAGTATCGGTATTGTCAGATCTTGCTAAGATGAATGTGAGTATTGAAAGTATTAAAAAAGCACCCAACAACTATAACATTACAGGTTCGGCGTTGAATGATGAGTTCAAAAAATTTAAGATAGCTGCACGTACTTTGGAATCAAAGTTTGGCGCTCTTTTAGATGGTGTAAGAAAAGAATACGACTCATCTGATCCTACTGTATATCCTGAATACAAAAAAGCTGAAACTGTGGTAATGGATAAATTCAAAGTTGCTTATGATAGTTTGAATCTTGAATTTGTGAATAACAATAAAGACAATGAGTTAGGTATTTATGTGTTGTCGGACTGGATATCAGTGATGCCTTTTGATTATTCAAAATTCACACTTGCCAGAACCGACTCTTTGCTTGCCACTGTGTCAGAAAGAGTTAGAAATTATAGCACTGTGGTAAAAAGTCGAAGCATGCTAGAGGCTGTTGAATTAACTTCGCTAGGTAAGATGTTTGCAGATTTCAGCGGTACAGATGCTAAAGGCGACAGTGTAAAACTATCGGATTATGTTGGTAAAGGTGACTACGTATTAGCCGATTTCTGGGCATCGTGGTGTGGACCTTGCATTGGAGAGTTCCCAAACATAAGAGCAGCACATGAGAAGTATCTAGGCAAAGGTTTGGTTGTGTTAGGAGTGAATATCAAAGATAAAAAAGATAAATTTGAGAAAGCTGTTGAGGCGCAAAACATCACATGGCCGCAGATATGTAATTTTGACAACGATGAAGCAGCCGAGAAGTATGGTGTAAATGCAATTCCTTTCATAATACTTTTTGCTCCCGACGGAACAATTATTGAAAAAGGTCTGCGTGGTGGAGGTATCGAAAATAAACTTGCAGAATTAATCAAATAAATCAAAACAGTTTCTTACATTATTGTCTGGTTGAAAACATGCCTTACATCAATGCAAAATCTTAGGAGCTGCTAAGTAGCTCACGAAAACCCTCTATGAGGGTTTTCGTTTTTTTAAGCACTGAAGGTGCGTACCTTTTTCTTAAAATTAAAGTATATCATACAATTATACATCACATGTGAAATTTTTACCTGACAGCAATAAATGAGATTCCATTTTTACCAGTTTTGAGATGTCGAAACCATTTGTTTTGACTCTTTCAAGAATGGAATGATAGAGTTGATGGTTTATTGTTCTGTTGCGGCATAAAATCCATAGTGTTGAGCGAGTGGGGTTCGATATTACTGCCCAAAAGTAGTCGGATGAAAGATCTATTATCCAGTATTTTCCATAAAAGGGGCGGAAAAAACTCACTTTTAATTTG
>JAVVZN010000151.1:0-4563 GCA_036650555.1 Rikenellaceae bacterium | reverse complement strand
TTTCAACTTATCTTGCAGATATTTTTAACTGTTTTGAGAGTTAATTTATTGAATAGTAGGCTGTTTATGGGTTTTTAAGGGATGACTATATAAATTAAAGAAATCAGACGATTACATGTTACAATTAAAATTTTTATCGGACAACAATGAGTTATAATATTGAATATCATCCTTTGCAGCCATTTCTGCCAGATAATGCGAAGATAATAATGCTCGGTACTTTTCCTCCCAAGCATGATAAATGGTCGATGGAATTTTTCTATCCCAATTTCCAAAACGATATGTGGCGTATTATGGGGTTGCTATTTTTCGATGACAAAAATTACTTCGTAGTAAAAGGAGAAAAACGATTTTGTCTCGATAAGGTAAAGGGATTCTGCTCTGATATGGGCATTGCTATTTATGATAGCGCAACGGCAGTTAATAGATTGAATGACAATGCGTCGGATAAGTTTTTAGAAATTATAGAACGAGCCGATATAAAGGCTTTGGTCGATAAGATAAAAGAATGTAGAGCCATTGTGGCAACAGGGCAAAAATCATGTGAAACTATTGCCGATATTTTGGGATGTGATGTTCCTAAAGTAGGAGAATACAAAAATATTAATGTAGGTGCTCGTAGCATGATGTTTTTCCGTGTGCCATCCTCGTCGAGAGCATATCCTCTTGCTATTGAAAAGAAAGCAGATGTATATCGCAAAATGTTTGAAGATTTAGAAATATTGTAATATTGGTGTCATGTAAAAATTTCCAGCGTAGTATGTAATCGTTTGTTTACTTTTACTTATAGAGTGTTTTTGGGGGCTGCGGAGTAGCTCCTAGGTAAGGCATAATTTTTACCAGAAATTAAAAAATTAAAGAAGGTTTACTTTTTTAGCTTAACTATTACTACACCATTCTTCCCCTTTTCACCATAAACGTTTGTTGCTGACTTATCTTTCAGAACAGCAACAGACTCAATAGTGTTAGGATCTAACTTATCCAACTCTTCTTTGGTTATCTGTTTGTCATTCAAAATTATCATTGGACTAGATTTTTTATCTGCACTTTTTACGTTGGAACGATAACCAATCACTTGCAAAGTGCTATCTTTTTTCATTGTACCGAAGCCTACCACAGTTACTTCATCCAGATTTACTTCATCCTTTTGTTTAGAATTGGCACCTTTCGCCTTTACGTCATCTTTTGTTTCCAGTAAAACAACACCATTTTTACCTTTATCACCATACACTAACACCGATGTGCTATCTTTAAGCACCGAGATGCTTTTCACTGTTTTTGGATCAATTTTTTCGAACGCTCCGAATTCAACTTCTTTACCATCTACGATAATCAATGGTTTCTTTTCAACATCTGACATGCGCAAAAGAATTTTTTGTGCATCATTTTTCTCTTTTGTTTGTGCATTGTTGGTCAGCGATAACAGCATTAATGCAGGTAGCAATAACGCATATTTTAAAATTGCTTTTTGAGATGTTTTTTTTCTGTTCATCATAATAATACGATTTTTAAGTTGTGATACATTGAAATAATTAACTATGTTGTTTACAGATGGTTGATAAGATAATCTCAACAAATTATATTGGTATTCTTTGCGATTGTGGCCACAATCCAAAACGTTTTTGTCAGCTAAGAATTCCAAATTTTCTCTTATAGCGTATCTAATAAACCAAACTGCGGGGTTGAACCAAAATATAACTGCGAGTAACTCACTTATGATCACATCAAAAGAGTGAACACCTTTCACATGCGCTTTTTCATGAATAATAATATCTTGTAATGATATATTTTTAAGATACGATGAAGATATAAATATCCATCTCACAAATGAAAATGGGGTGAGCTCTTTGTCGATAACGAAAACTTTGTTGCCATTAATAATCGTTGGTTTTCCTTTTGCTTTTATTCGCATAATAACAATAAATCCAACCATTAATCTAATAGCTAGCAGAGCGCATCCAGTAAGCCACAACATATTTAAAATAGATATAAGGCTGTATGACTGACTCTCATTCACTACACTTATCTTAGATGTATCTAAATTCAGTTGCGGGTTAAATGTAGTAGTTTCTACCGCACTCCTATGAAACTCAATATCCACTAAGGCAGGCATAAACTGATAGGTGAACGATATTAAAATGGCAATGAGCCAAAATATACGACGAACACTGAATAGAGTGTCGTGCGCAAGTAAATACCGATATATTAAAGCCAATAAAACGAGCGAGGCATTTGCCTGTATTATGTACAATAATAATGTATCCATGATATTATTTCTCTATAAGGTCAATAATCTCTTTTAACTCTTCAGCTGAAATTTTATTTTTGTGTACAAAGAATGTTACCATGTCTTTATAAGAGTTGGTGAAATATTTCTGCACTACCCCCGACATGAATTTACTTTTATATTCATTCTCATTTATTGCTGCTGAATAAACATAGGTGTTACCAAATTTTCGTGATGTGACAAACCCTTTTTTCTCTAAGTTTTTCACAATAGATGCAGCAGTAGTGTAGGGTATATCGGAATTTTTCATGTTTGTGATAAAATCTTTTACCGCACCTTGCCCAGTCTGCCAAACGCTTAGCATTAGCTCCTCTTCTTGAAATGTTAATTTTTCCATAATGTTTTGTATTACGATTCTTTTGCAAAGTTACGAAACTTTCGTAGACTTCCAAACATTTTTTTAATTATTTTTTCAGTTTCTATTTTTGTGGCTTTAAAAGTGCATGTAATCAATAAAATATTATTACTTTTACAAGAAAAGAAAGTTATGAATATACTTGGAAATATTATTTGGGTTGTGTTTGGTGGATTTTTTATGGCTTTAGAATATTTTATTTCGGGCTTCTTGCTTTGCTGCACAATAATAGGCATTCCTTTTGGACTTCAAATTTTCAAAATTGGAGTGCTCGCATTCTTACCTTTTGGGCAAACATCAGTGGTAAATTCGCAAAACAATGGGTGTTTATCTGTGGTCATGAATATTATTTGGATATTAATTGGAGGCATTTGGATTTCACTAACTCACCTTGCGCTTGGTCTGCTGTTTTGTATTACAATAATCGGAATCCCTTTTGGGATGCAGCATTTCAAATTGATGACCGTGGCACTTACCCCATTTGGAAGAGATATCATTGAATCATAGCGAGTACTATATTTTTTTATCCTATGAAAATATAGTAAAATTCAATATGTAATTAGTAGTAAAAGTAGAAAAGTTTAATTACTTTTGATGCAAGATATAAAACAAAATCTGTTTAATACTTTACTACTATGAAAAAAAATATGACAACAGCAGCTGGTGCTCCTGTAACCGACAATCAAAACATTCAAACAGCCGGCGAACGTGGTCCTGCGCTCATGCAAAATGTGTGGATGATGGAAAAACTTGCACATTTCAATCGCGAGCGTGTTCCTGAGCGCGTTGTACATGCAAAAGGATCAGCAGCCTACGGAACTTTCACAGTTACCGCCGACATCACAAAATACACTAAAGCATCTATCTTTGCCTCAGTTGGCAAACAAACAGAAGTGTTTGTTCGTTTCTCAACAGTGGCAGGCGAACGTGGCGCTGCCGACACAGAGCGCGACGTGCGTGGTTTCGCAATGAAATACTACACCGACGAAGGAAACTGGGATTTGGTTGGCAACAACACCCCTGTGTTTTTTATCAAAGACCCATTGAAATTCCCAGATTTCATCCATACTCAAAAACGTGATCCAAAAACGAATCTTCGTAGCGCAACTGCTGCTTGGGATTTCTGGTCATTATCACCCGAAACTCTACATCAGGTTATGATACTTATGAGCGACCGCGGCATTCCAAAGAGTCTTCGTAAAATGCACGGTTTCGGAAGCCACACATATAGTTTCATAAACGATAAAAACGAACGTAACTGGGTAAAATTCCATTTTAAAAGCATGCAAGGCATCAAGAACCTCACAAATGCTGAAGCTGCAAAAATAGTTGGTGACGATCGTGAATATTCACAACGCGACCTATTCAACCATATTGAAAAAGGCAAATTCCCTCGTTGGAAAATGTGCGTACAAATAATGAGTGAAGAGGAGGCAAAACATTACAAACACAACCCTTTCGATCTTACTAAAGTTTGGAACCACAGCGACTTCCCTCTTATCGAAGTAGGTATATTGGAATTGAACAGAAACCCTGAAAATTACTTTGCTGAGGTAGAACAAGCTGCCTTCAATCCTGCAAATATTGTTCCAGGCATCGGATTTTCACCCGATAAAATGCTACAAGGCAGATTGTTTGCTTATGGTGATGCACATCGTTACCGTATCGGCGCAAACTTTGAAACACTTCCAGTAAACAGACCTCATTGCCCTGTTCATAATCATTCTCGCGATGGTGTCATGGCTGGTGGCACAAATGGTGGCGGAGAGGCAAACTACGAGCCAAATAGTTTCTCTGGCTCTGTTGATAATCGCTCTTTGATTGAACCACCACTAGAGGCAGGCGATGCTTACAACTATGATCATCGTGCATCTGACGACGACTACTACTCTCAACCAGGCGATCTTTATCGTTTACTTCC
>JAVVZN010000150.1:0-4567 GCA_036650555.1 Rikenellaceae bacterium | reverse complement strand
TATTATAGTTCAAAATCTGTGAAATGTGTGCCGTTTCCGTGGAAAGTAATCCTAAGGCACTTTTTCAGCGACGACTATTGAATGTGGTTTTATGAGAATAGTAGTAAATATATTGCAGCTCCTGAAAGATAACCTACTATGGCTAGAGGAGTGAATTTTTTTAAGTAGTAGCCAAAGGAGATCTTTTCCATTCCCATTACTGCCACACCAGTGGCTGATCCTATGATTAATATGCTACCTCCTGTAACACAACAGTAGGCTAGGAAAGTCCAAAACTCGCCGTTTACCATGAAATTTGCAGCGTATAGATCTGTGGTTGCAGCTTGAAGAGGATACATACCCATTGCGCCTGCAACTAATGCCACGTTGTCGAGGAATGAAGAACAGATACCTAATATGAATGCTATAATCTTTGGGTTATGGATTGTTGTATCGAGAAATTGAGAAGCCATAGTAAGTTGTCCTGCTGTGTTTAGGGCTGCAACCGACATCAAGATACCGAAGAAAAACATTATTGACGACATATCAATTTTTGGAAACAGTTGCACAACATTTCGTCTGTAACCCTCTTTGATACATTTTATTCTGTAATACATAATATCGGTGTACATCCATAGTATGGCTACACCAAACATCACACCCATAAATGGAGGTAAGCCTGTAAGTTCATTGAAAACAGGAACTAATGCTAAAGAAAGAACACCTATTATAAGTATGAAATTTCGTGTTTTGCTTGATAGCAACGACACCACAGCATCGCGGTTACTTGTTTTTGCCACCTCTTCAAGCTGTTCATTTTTCTTGAAGAATAGGAGTGATAGGAGCATAGGAATTGCCATTGTGGCAAATGAAGGTAAAAATAGATGGAACATTTGATGGATAGGTTTTAGATTTCCTCCTGTCCATAATAAGATTGTGGTGACATCACCGATTGGCGACCATGCACCGCCAGCATTTGCAGCTATGATTATCATACAGCTATACAGTATGCGGTCTTTTGCGCTAGGAATAAATTTTCTAATTATTGTAACCATCAAAATAGCAGTAGCAAGGTTGTCGAGCACTGCTGACATAAAGAATGTTAAGAGGCATACAATCACCATCAAACGGCGCTTGTTTGTGGTTTCTATTCTGTTTGTGATAACACGAAATCCACCGTGTGAGTCGATAATTTCTATGATCAACATTGAGCCAATAACAAAAAATAATGTTGTTGCAACGTCGCCAAGATGCTGAATAAGCGCAAATTGAGATAGAAAATCGTAGTATTGATCTGTTATGTTGGTGCTAGAATTGCTAATCATTCTAGAGCTGATAGAGTTGAACTCTTCGCTGAATCCTTTACCTAAAATACTAGATGCTCCGATAAATAACATAGCCCAAAGCATTACGGCAGAGCTAATGGCAACGGCAGCTTTATTGACATGGATCTTATCTTCAAAGGCAATACAGAATATTGCTATCATGAAGATAACTGGCATTAAAATAAATAACATAAATAGTGTGTGTTAAAGAATTAAAAGGGAGAGTTAAAACGCTTATGTGTTTATCCCCTCCCCTGTTTTATTTGCTACAATGGCTGTTTATTTTAGAATGATTTCGTTGCTTCCAATCATATAACCATCCATATATATTTGAACATTGTAGGTGCCACCTGTTATTTTTCCTCTGTATGAAATACTCACTGGCAGATCGTCGCCTTGATAATCAACTCCGCGCATTGCTGTGGCTTGTATTTTAGCTCCATCTTGCTCGAACAACATGCTACTTGAATCGGTCATCACAGCTCCACTACCATCTATTATACGGATATAGACGTTTCGTTCGCCAGGCAATGTGATGCTATTGGCATTTAAAACAAAATCGGCACGCATACGTGTGGCACGAGCTGCGCGTGACACCGCTTTGTCGCGGTCGTTAAGCGCAAGTAGTGATATATCACGAGCTTTAACAACGGCTCCTGTGCGTATTTTTGATTGTAGTTCTTGAGATTTCTCTTCTGCCATCTCAGCTCTTTGCCGTGTGGTGGATAGTTGCTGGCGGAATGTGACGTTTTCTCTAGATAACTTATTGTTCATCTGGTTTAGTGAGTCGATCTGATGCACATAACCTTTCATTATTGAACGTAAAGTACCTAACTCTTTTTCATATTTTTTAACTTTGGCGTAGCTCCATTGACGTTCGCTTTTTAGACGGCTCATAAGAGAGTCGGCTTTATGGCGTTCTATCATCATGTTTTGATTCAAAGTGTCGTTTTCGATTTTCATGCCATCGAAATCGGTGAGAAGATTTGTAAGTCTATTTTTAAGGGTGTCGCGCTCAATAGATAACTCTTGTTCGCTGCCACGTAGGATATTTGTTTGTCTCCAATATTGGAATCCTAGCGCTGCAAGTAGAACTATAAGCACTATAATTAATATTTTATAACCTTTTACAGTGTTGTCACCTGTTGCGCCTTCTTCGTCGAAACGATCAAAATCTTCTGTCATAATTGTTATATTTATGTTTGTAAACTATTTATGAAACACAAAGTTAATAAACTTGTTTAAATACACAAAATTTTTGACCTATAAAGATCAAAAGTATAGTGTTTTTAGACATTGTAGTTTTCGCGATACTCAAATGAGAATATATTATCTATAATGTCGGCGTAACGTTTTGCCTTAATATTTTTGCTATCAATGTAAAGCACATCCACAAAATCATTGTATGCTGCCTTTAGGTTTGACGATTTGTAATGTAACATGGCACGCTCCATGTAGAGGTCAATATTTTTTTTATCGCTCTCAAGCAGCACTGTAATTTGTTCTATTCTCGTTTTCAATGTTCTAATAAAGATTATGATCCGTGATATATTTTTTTGTTTCAGGCAGGATGTCTGTGGTGTTGGCGGTGGCTGTTCGTATTTGTGTTGAGCTTACAGCCAATGTTTTAACATCTTCGATATAGGTAATGTTGTAGGTGGTGTATAGTTTTTTATCTACATAATAGCCATCTCTAGGATATATATATAGGTGAGTAGATTCTAAAATATTGGTGTAATTTTTCCATTTTTCTATCTCTTGCAAGTTGTCAGTTCCCATTATCATTGAGAATTTTGTTTGCGGATATATTTTTCGTAGCTCTTTTAGAGTTTGATATGTGTAGGATGGGCGGGGTAGTGAAAATTCTATATCGCATACCTTTATCTTTCCACTCTCATCTACTGCCCTTATTGCCTGTTCTGTCATCTGCAAACGATCATTTTCAGATGCTAGTGTAGTGGTGCGCTTCAGTGGATTGTGAGGCGAAACCACTAACCATACCTCATCGGCAAGAGTTGTCGCATATTTTGCAATTGTAAGATGTGCGGTGTGTATGGGATTGAACGAACCAAAATATAAAATAATGCTTAACATCTTGTAAACTCTTTGATGATATTTCGGCACTCTTCAATTGCAAGAGGCAACATGTCGTTTACAACTATCTTGTCGAATTGATCGCTATATGATATTTCTTCTTGTGCTTTTGAAACTCTCTTTTCTATTGCCTCATTAGAATCTGTGGCGCGCATCTCTAATCTTCTTCGTAGCTCGTTAATTGATGGTGGCATGATAAAGATTGATAAAGCATCGTTCCCAAAACGTTTTTTGATGTTGATAGCGCCTTTAACGTCAATATCAAACACCACAACGCCTTTTTTAGCCCATATACGTTCTACTTCAGATGAGAGAGTGCCGTAGCAGCTGCCGCTGTAAACCTCCTCCCATTCAATGAACATGCCTCTATCGGCTTTTTCTCTGAACTCTTCTGAAGTTAGGAAATAGTATTCAACACCGTTTTTTTCCTCCCCGCGTGGGGAGCGTGAAGTGGCTGATATAGAAAATTCCAACTCCTTGAACTCTTTTAGAATAGAAGAAATTATTGTGGATTTTCCACTCCCCGATGGTGCTGCAAATATTATTACCTTTCCCATATTAAATGATCATTTTAGCTGTAATGAAATTTTGAAAACAAATTAAAACAGCTTCTTATAAAATACAACCATATTATTATTGTTCAGCTAAAAATTATGCCTGACCTAGAGGTCAGGCATAATTTTTAACTGAACAATAATAAAAAACTTATAAGTTGTTTTAGAAGCTGTTTGAATTTTCTAATACAATGTGTTTTGTGGATCGAAGTTGCACCATCCGCTCATCCAATTATTATTTTCATTCTCATCTACTCCAAATGCACCTACGTAGGTTGTTTGAACAAACCAACTCGACACATTTGCATGACTCCATGTGGCACCAGTGGCAAGCGGACTTGTCATATTTGGAAACATCTGAGGAGCTTTTAGTGTAAATGGATTACCTTTCAAACCTAGATCAGCAACCGATGCCAAAGTTCTATTGCCACGTGAGGCAGATGTGAAATATGCCTTTACAAAAGCATCTCCATTTTTAGGGCTATACACAGGCGCAGTGTTTGTGGCTTTATCTTGAAAGTTATTTATCATGCCTGCCATAACACAGTTGTTTACATTTGAATTTCCTGCTGTTGCCATCTCTTGCGAGTTTGATCCCGATTTATCGTTCTCAAT
>JAVVZN010000149.1:0-4584 GCA_036650555.1 Rikenellaceae bacterium | reverse complement strand
TATCTTCTCTAGTGTGAAACGCTACGGCTATAAAATATTTCTGCTACCCCTCGGAACAATCCTTGGAACTCTCATCGGTTGCACCGTTGTTGGGCTTGTGTGGCATGGACGATCGCTTGCTGATTGCCTTGCGGTGGGGTCGGGTTTTGGCTACTACTCTCTATCCACCATATTCATAACTCAGCTGCGAGGTGCAGAGCTTGGCACTGTGGCGTTGCTTTCGAATATTCTGCGTGAACTTACCGCTCTGCTTTTCGCTCCGCTATTAGTTATGGTCTTCGGGCGTCTGGCTCCTATATCTGTTGGTGGTGCAACAACAATGGACACCACTCTTCCTATAATAACTCGTTATAGTGGAAAAGATTTTGTGGCGATAGCCATTTTCCATGGTTTTGTGGTAGATTTTTCGGTACCATTTTTGGTTACATTTTTTGCATCGTTATAAAAATAATTACCTTTGTAAATAGAAACAATTTAAAAGTTACAATTGATGTCGGACTATAAAAATATTAATATACGAAATAAGCGTGCGACCTTTGACTACGAGATCCTCGACACCTACATCGCTGGAATTGTGCTTAGTGGAACAGAGATAAAATCTATTCGTTTGTCGAAAGCGTCGCTCACCGATTGCTTTTGTTATTTTGATAAAGGGGAGTTGTATGTCAAAGGAATGAACATCTCAGAATATGAATGGGGAACCTACAACAACCACACTCCACGTCGTGAGCGCAAACTACTTCTACAAAAAAAAGAGCTTCACAAACTCGAACGTGCTCTGCAAGATAAAGGCATGACAGTGGTAGGCATGAAACTATTCATAAACGATCACGGTTACGCCAAATTAGTAATCGGTCTGGGAAAAGGTAGAAAAAATTACGATAAGCGAGAATACATAAAAGAGAAAGATTCAAAACGCGAGATAGATCGCCAAATGAAACGTTAATAAGATGAAAAAATTTATAATATTTTTTACGGTGCTGGTATTGCTAGTTGGTTGTAATGCTAAACCAATTAAAAAATATAGAATTGACGGATTTGCTCAAGGTACAACATATCGTATCATATATTTAGCCGATGAGGAGTTGGTCACTAGATCAGATGTCACCGATGTGTTGAATGCTTTCGATAAGTCGTGTTCTCTATACGACTCAACATCATTGCTATGTAAGATAAACAGTGGGCTTACCGACAGCCTCGATGCAAATATTAAAGAGTGTTTGACGCTTGCCTTTCGTTTGAGTAAGGAGAGTGACGGAATGTATGACGTGACAGTAAAACCGCTTGTTGAGGCGTATGGATTTGCTGCTCGTAGTGGCGACACACTAGTTAATGTTGATTCGCTGCTCCAATATGTTGGTTATGAAAAGGTTTCAATAGATGGCAACAAATTATTAAAACCCAAAGGCTTTCAGATAGACTTAAACTCCATTGCACAAGGGTTTAGTGTGGATCTTATGGCGCGTAAGTTTGATAAACTGAAAATTAAAAACTACCTAATAGAAATTGGTGGCGAAGTATTTGCTCGTGGCAAAAATGATAAAGACAAAGAGTGGAACGTAGGCATTGACAAGCCATTTGATGGCAATATGAGTCCAGGTGCTAACCTTCAAACTGTCATCTCTTTAAGTGGCAAAGGTCTTGGAACATCGGGCAACTATCGAAAGTTTCACACAGACAAAGATGGTCATAGAATAAATCACACCATAAATCCTAAAACAGGCGAAAGTGTTGTCACAAACCTATTATCAGCCACAATTGTCGCTCCATCGGCTATTGAGGCAGATGCCTATGCCACAGTAATGATGGCTCTCGGCACCGAAAAGGCAATAGAATTTCTAAAGCAACACGCTGAGTTGGGTGCCTATTTAGTTTATAGCGAGGGAGAAAAAAATATAGTTTACGAGCAATAATGCAGAGAGTCAGATTCATATATAATCCATTTTCAGGGGAGAATAAAATTCTGTCATCATTAGATTTTATTATATCTCATTATCAAAAGGCAGGATTTAGAATTGAGCCATTTCGTCTTACCTACGACACCAACATCATGTTGGGGTTGGAAGGGATAGATAGCTCATATCATCATCTGCTAATTGCAGGAGGCGATGGCACAATCAACAGTGTGGTCAATGCTTTTAAGCAATTGGGCTTAGACATTCCAATTGCCGTGTTGCCAGCAGGCACTGCAAATGATTTTTCGCACCTTATTGGGCATGGCAGGTCGATAAAACGTGCATGTCTTGACATCTTGAAAGGCGAAGTTCAGTATATAGATTTAGGTGAGGTAAATGGAACATATTTCGTTAATGTGTTGAGCGCTGGGCTTTTCACTGAGATCTCTCAGAAGACACCTACATTATTCAAAAATACATTTGGTAAGTTAGCCTACTACATGAGTAGCGTTGGTGAGTTGCCAAACTTTAAAAAAATACACCTCAGAATAGATTCGGAAGATTTCATCTACGATGACAACTCATTGATTATATTTGTGTTCAACGGACGCACGGCAGGTAATTTCAAAATTGCTTATCGCTCCGACATGCACGATGGGTTGCTCGATGTTTTGGTGGTCAAAGGCGATAACATTGTTGAAACAATCTCAACAGCATTTCATTTTCTATCACGTCGCACAGTGGATTATCCTAAAGGGGTGGTGCATTTCAAAACGAAGCATCTTGAGGTGCGTGGCGACGACAACATAAATGTTGATGTTGATGGAGAGGTTGGTCCCACATTTCCACTTACAATAAATTGTATTGCTAAAGGATTACGAATTATCATACCCAACAACAATAAAATCTAAGCGCATTGTTTTGTACATTGTGCTTTTTACTTTATAACGTACTATTAATTTTTCTATCATGAACAACCACTCTTCATTATGTATCTCTCTTCTGCAAAAAGAAGTATGTCCTGCATTAGGATGCACAGAACCTATTGCCGTTGCACTTGCTGTGTCGCGATCTGTTGAAGAGTTAGGTAGGTTTCCTAGCGTGATAGAGATAGAGGTGAGTGCCAATATCTTAAAGAATGGGATGGGTGTAGGTATTCCAGGTACAGGAATGGTTGGGCTCGACATAGCGGCAGCGTTAGGAGCAGTCAGTGGAAAATCGAAATATGGATTAGAAGTCTTGCGCGATGCCACTTGTGAGTCTATCGCAATGGCAAAAGAGATGGTTGATAAGGGTTGTGTGAAAATTCATGGCACCGCTGCCACACATAAATTATATATCAAAGCCAAAGTTAGTAGTCAAGGCGAAACCGCCTCGGCAGAGATTATAGATTGTCACGACAACATAGTGTCGGTGGAGAAAAATGGTGTAGTAGTATTTTCAGCTGCCGACATGAGTGATTTGTGTGCAGGTAGAGGTGAAACCCCCGAAGATAGTGCACAACAACTAACCGTGAAAAAAATATTTGAGTTTGCTATTAGTGTAGACTTTAAAGATATAGAGTTTATTTTGCAATCGGCAACCTTAAATCTAGCCTTAGCAAAAGATGGACTAGAAAACAACTATGGATTAAACGTTGGCAAAACAGTGGCAAGTGAGAAGTTGAAATATATATTTGGTGATGGAATCATGTCGCATGCAATGTCGCTCTCAGCAGCAGCTTCCGATGCTCGTATGGCAGGATCTTTGTTGCCAGCAATGAGTAATTCGGGTAGTGGCAATCAAGGTATCACTGTGACCCTGCCAGTGGTGGCAGTGGCGCAGAAGATAGGAGTCACAGATGAGAAGCTAGCTCGTGCCCTAGTGCTTAGCCATTTGGTTGCTATTCATATTAAAAGTTATCTAGGTAGATTATCGGCGCTATGTGGTTGTGTGGTGGCATCATCTGGAGCTTCATGTGGCATAATATACCTACTTGGAGGCAGCTATGAGCAAACAACATTTGCTATAAAAAACATGGTTGGCAATGTCACAGGCATGGTGTGTGATGGAGCCAAAACAGGTTGTGCCCTAAAAGTATCGTCGGGAGTGGCCTCAGCAATCCAGTCGGCCGTATTAGCCATGGAGAATCACTGCATCTCACAAAACGATGGCATCATAGATCAAGATATTGAACAAACTATCAGAAACTTAGCTGAGGTAGGTTCATTGGGTATGGAACGTACAGATGAGGTCATGTTGGGTATAATGTTGCGAAAACAAAACTCGTAATGCCTCTTAAAACAGTTCTAAAGCTAATGTGTGCCGTTTCCGAGGAAAGTAATCCTAAGGCACTTTTTCAGCGACGACAAAATAGCTTCTAATTTTTCTTTTTGAACATATTAACTAATTTATCGCCCATTCCCTTGAATGGATACACTTTGTTCTCAGTGCCTTTGAGCAAGCGTTTTATATTCTTCAGATGCGTTAAAACAAGTAGTATGGTTGCTATACATCCAAATGTGATTGAGGCTATGGATTGTTCTTTAAATACAAATATCAAGAATATAGGAAACATCACAGCAGCTGTGATTGAACCGAGCGACACATAATTTGTGGCGAGAAAAACAATGCCGAACACACCTAGTGCACAAAGTAATGGGTAGGTGTAGATTGCAAGTATTGCTCCAGCAATCGTGGCAACTCCTTT
>JAVVZN010000148.1:0-4609 GCA_036650555.1 Rikenellaceae bacterium | reverse complement strand
TGCTATCGGCATATGATTTGTAATAGTCAGAATTATCTTGGTGTTCACTAATCTCGTAGAGCGCTGAGGCTATCACTGCTGCTGCTGAGGCGTCGCGTGGAGCCGCTGGTATGTCGGGAGCATCGAGATCCCAATAAGGAATCTTGTCGGATGGCATGTTCTTGTTGTTTTTCATGAACTCAAAGGTTTTTATTGCTTGATCGAGATACTTACGATCTTTTGTGCCGCGGTACATCACTGTGTAACCGTAGATTGCCCATGCCTGACCTCTTGCCCATGCAGATTGGTGTGAGTAGCCTTGCGCTGTGTGGCGATTCCGAACCTCACCTGTGAGAAGTTCATAATCAACAACATGATAGCAGCTGCCATTTTCGCGGAAAGCATTTTTCAGTGTTGTGTTGGCATGCGCTACTGCAATTTTGTAGAATGTTGAGTCGCCAGTTAATGCGGTGGCGTGTAGAAGTAGTTCAAGATTCATCATATTGTCGATGATTACTGGGCACGACCAGCCTCTCTCGGCTTGCCATCCTCTTGTCACCTCCCATGATTGGATTGCTTGAGGAGCCTCACGAAAACGAGTAGAAAGTGATTTTGCAGCTTCAATTATTACAGCCTCGTAATCTTTGTTGCCTGATATTCTCAACCCATTTCCAAAGCTGCATTCAATAATGAAACCTATGTCGTGATGCCATGTGAGAGTTTTTGCCTCCTCCACTTTCATGGTTTGTCCCTTAGCTATATCTTGCCAAAGAGTGTCGCCAGTTAGTTCTGCCATGTACCACATTGAGCCTGGAAAGAATCCGCTTGTCCAATCAATAGGTGTTATGTATTGAATTGTGCTATCGGGCAATAAGGTGCGTGGATTTAATGTGTCGCCTTTCATCGCTTTGATTTGGCAGGTCTCTTGCTCTACCGCATTGTCGATTATCTGTGTGATAGGGTCGGTGGTTTTAGCAGGTTGGTTGCATGAGAAAGCCATTGCCGTTAATAGTGTCAAATAGATTGATGATTTCATTATTTTATTACTGTTTTAAGTTCTGCTACCGCACCATCTGTGGCATCGGTTTCATAAATTATAAGAGTGTAGCCATTGATCTTTTTCTCTTGTGGAGTGTACGATTTTGCCTCTTTTGTGGTTAGACGTCCTCCTTTTGCAGATGAAAAATTGATAGTGATCTGTTTCCCATTTTTCTTTAGAGTGGCTGTGTTGCCGTTAAGAGTTACATCGGCTGAGGTTATTGCTGAAAAACTGATGGTATGTTTTCCGCTAGCTACCTTCACCAAGTCTGTTACTACTATTTGATCGGCAGCAGGCATGGCAAATGTGCGTTCAACTAATGTTGCTTGTGTTGGATATACCGAACTCATGTCGATGGTGGCAGACGAAGTTGCAACATCGGTTGAGGTGAGTTTGCCACGACCTTTTGAGAATTGAAGTTTAGAATCAATAAAGATGGTGTTGTGACTAAAATTTGTATTTAAAAAATAGTTCCATCGTTTGCCAGTGGGTGCGTAGTCCCAAAAGCCGTCGAGTGAATAGCTCTCAGATCCTAAGTCATCAAACCAGCGAACCCCCTCGCGTTCCAAAACAAACGAACCAACGTCGAGTTGTTGGTGAGCAAGATCGGGTGCTCCGCCTTTTGCGCTGAGAAATATTGATTTTGCGTTTTTGGGATCGCCTTTCAAAACTATTATATCGTTTATGCCGCGGAAAATTTGCATCGGCTTGTAGTCTAGGGCACTACCCACACTACTATCGAACCATGCTAGTGATAGATAAAAATGCCAACGTGGTAGTTTTTGATCGTCGAGTGTTTTTGTAAGGAGCTGACGAGCCACTGTGGCAACTGATGGTTGGTTGAACTTACGGCTGAAATAGAAATATACCGGGCTTGCATGTATCTTGCTTGGTGAGCTATCGGCAAAATTGAATGTGTAACCCTCTGGAGAGGCTGTTTCAAGATAGAATAATGCCGATTTTGAAACGCCATCTAGTTTGTCGATACCGAAACAATCGTTGAAATTATCGTCGAGTGATTTCATAAGCATCGAAAGATAGATGTCGGTGTATTCCCAATAGGCTGGACCCTCGTAGCATGTGCCATCGGGAGCAAAATATTTCAGACAATTTGGAGTGTATTTCGCAGCATTTGTTACCACCTCGCCTGCAATTTCGGGATAATCTTCAGCCACAGCAAGTGCTCCCATTGTCATGCCTGCATTGCACACCACGTTCCAGTTGGTTTCACGTTTAGCCCACGATCCACTACCTCCGTTTTTGTACTCTTTTATTGCTAGATCAAGAGCATTTCGTTTGATCGCATTTTTCACAATTTCACGAGTTGAAGCCGATAAGTAGTTGTAGGTCCAGTCGTATGCCACTGCCACTGCTGTTGTCATCTCTGCAACATCAAGGTAGTGAGCTGGATGCCATGTTGGGTAGTTGCTACACAGATGTAAAAGTGTTTGCTCTATGTGGCCTATATATTTTTTGTCGTCTGCCAAACGATGTGCCATTGATAGAGTGAATAGTCGGTAGACATATTCGCGAGAGGTCATAAGAATGTCTGTCGCATTGTTGTCGTAATTGATCTGAGGCAACGTCAATATTTTGTTTGCCTCTGCTGCCAATGAATATTTCAATCGTTTTGCAAGTGGGTCGGCATTTATCAACTCCTCCACCCGTTTTTGATCAGCAGATGTAAATAACAGACGTGGATGCGATGGAAGTTCTTTATCTAGTACTGTTACATTTGTTTCTGCAATAACATTTTTATTACAACTCAAACATAGAGCTGCAATTATTATTATTAATATTCTCTTCATCTATATACGGTTTATTGTAAATAGGTACTTCCCGGTTTCTTTACTTTCGTTTGCAGTGAGAGATACGCGATAAATTTGATCGCCCCAAACCGATGATAAACGTTTGTCTTCTAGTTTTATAGTTTCAATTGTTGGTGTGAATAGTGCTTTGTCGTATTTTAGTTCTGCTTTTTTACCTTTTATCGCAATTGTTATAATCCCTGGAGTTGAAATATCAATATCGCCCCATGTCATAAAGTTTATAATGTTTGGTACAGTCGGGTTTGTGATATTGAAGTTATCTTCTATTTTCAATGCTCCTTTTGCCAATACGTAGCTGCGTTGCCAAGATTTAATGCCAGTAGATTCTGGATATGCCGCTGCAATGTTTGTTGAAAAACGCATTTTCTTTTGGTCAAATTTTGTGTCGTTTGCTTTGAATTTCGATCCGTAAGATTGTATCTGTCCGTTTATCACTGGAAGATTGTGGTAGTCGCTTTTCATAGTCCAAATATTGTAGCGTCCACTACCGAATGTTTGACGAGTGTAGGTGCCAACGCCTGCGTCTATAATGATCGGTGTTTTGTCAATATAAAAGTTGAATGTTCCTGCGTCGTTGTGATTGTGGCTCTCATTGTTGTAGCCACCTTTTGCTGCGAAGAACGATCCGTTTTTGTCGCTCATATAGCAGAATTCTGTTTGTGGATACCATGAACATGGCTGCGGTTTGAAGTCGGCACTTTGTGCGCGGAACTCTTTGTCGGTTTGTAAAGCTTTGAAACGTCGGAAGTAGTCACTGCCCGATGGACTACCTGGCTTGTTGAGTGAGTTAAGATAACCTGCGTAGCTCATCATATGCTCTGATCCTATTGCCTTGCCATATTGCCATATCATTGAGCTTTCGCCACCTCCACGTGCTGAGGCATCGGCAAAATTCACTACCCATCCATCGCCCACATAAGAGTTTGCAATATATTCACCCATAGATTTGATCATTGGCTCATTGAAAATAGATATTTTTCCGTTGGTGCCGTCGTAGATCATTTGAAGATAATCATACATCTTACCTGCTGCATGTCCCCAATACGATGGGCCCTCTTCGCAAGCACCATCTTCTTTGGTGTAGTTTATAAATTTATCGACTGAGATCATTGATTTATAGACTGCATTGGCTAATTTGTCGCGATCGTTCTCAAGTAGGAAGAAGCATACGATCGACATCTCATTACACCATGGGTTCCAGTTGTTTATCATCATGCCCTCTTTGTAGTTCGAGGCTAGCCACCAGAAATATGTGTTTTCAGTGTAGGCATCTAGTATCTTCACTTGTAGTTCATGACGAAGACGTTCTGAGATAAGTGGATTCACTTTGTTGAACTCATCGGTTAGGTAGTAGTAGATCCACGACAATGTTTCGCCCATGGCACCAGAACCGAGATCTATGTAGTTGTTTTTGTAGTTTGGAAATGCGCGTCCGCCTGGTTGTGAAGGAAGATGTGCCGACAACACCCATGATGTTTTTTCGCATGCAAACATCACTCCGTCGATAAGTTTACCGATAAATCTACCTTTACCTTCGGCAAGCTCTGCCATGAAAAGATCGGAGACAGCGCCATTATTACGGTTGTTCGGTAGTTGCATAATGTCGCGTGATCCGCTACGCTCATATTCCAGATATGACGATACAGGAATATACTGCCAAGTGTAGTTTAATGCTAGTTCGCCCTTTTTTATATATTCATCTTTGTAGTCTCCAACAAAGGCATCCCATCCTGCGCGATCTGACTAGGCTGGGTAGGTGACC
>JAVVZN010000147.1:0-4621 GCA_036650555.1 Rikenellaceae bacterium | reverse complement strand
GCTTTCAAACGTCATGAGAAAATCTATGAATAGTATTATTAGTGATTATCATCTGAAATTAGATCTCAATAGACTAAAAGAAGTTACGATTGATAAAGAAACTATCTATATAAGTTATAATCATCCTAGCACTCAAAAATTCTACGATCTACTTGTGTTCCCGTCAGCGCAATCTAATTGTATTGATGTGTTCTTTGTTGATAAAACTGAGCAATATAAAGCATCGCGTAAAGCAAAAGAGTTGTTAGAGCTCAATAAAAAGATTACAGAATCTATCCCAGATATGATCTTTATGCTTGATCGTTCGCATACTATTTTAAATATATTAAATCCAGATGAAAATGAATTGCCTTGTGATTATCATGAACTGATAGGAAGTAAAATGTCGTCAATTCTCGATGATATAACAGCTGTCAAATATGAGCAGATGATTGATAAGGTATTTACCACAGGAGAGTTAGAAAATTTTGAATACCATATTGATAAGGCCTACAACACACTCTACTTTGATGTTCGTTTGTTGTCGTTAGATGAAAATACTGTGATATGTTTTACTCGTAATGCCACTAAAGAACACAAACAAAGTGTGGAGGTAGAAAGCATGAAATTGTTCTTAGACACCGTTCTAGACAATCTCCCTATGCCTCTTTATGTGAAAGATGCCAGCAACGATATGCGTTATGTGTATTGGAACAAGGAGGCTGTGAAGCTATTTAATGTTGAGCGCGAAGTTGTCATTGGAAAAACCGATTCAGAGTTGTTTGGAGATGCAATTTCGGAGAATAGAAGTAAACTCGATATACAAGTGTTAAATGGAAATGAAAATCTAAAGATATATGAGCTTTTACAAATAAATGATCGGAAAATACCTACCATGGTTATGAAAAGTGCAATCAAGTTTGAAGGGTTGCACACATGGCTACTTTCAGCTAGGTGGGATGTCAGTGAGCTCCAAAACACTCAACAACAACTCGAAACTACCAACCATAAACTTTCACTTGCCATGGAGGCTTCTGATTTGATTCCTTGGACAATTGATGTGGTTGAAAAAACAATAACATTCGACATTAAATATTATAATGAAAGTAAGTTATACAAAACCTATCCTTTAAATGTTATCCCTCTATCGGTTATATTAAAAACCGTACACCCAGATGATATAGATAGATTCAATACTGCTTTGGCAAGTTTGTGTAGTGGTGAGATCACAAAGATAATGGAGGAGATTAGAACCACATTCCAACATACTGAATATCAATGGATGGAGATAAGAGGTGTAGTTGATATAAGAGATGAAAATGGAGATGTGTGCACTATTATCGGTTCTTCACTCGACACCACAAAACGGAAAAACATGGAGCAAGATTTGATGGCTGCAAAAGAAAAAGCTGAGGAGTCGAATAGGCTTAAATCAGCGTTCCTTGCCAATATGAGTCATGAAATACGTACTCCACTAAATGCTATCGTGGGTTTCTCTGGAATATTAGCATCAACAAATGATATTAAAGAGAAAAAGGAGTATGTCGATATAATTGAGAACAACAATACACTACTGCTTCAGCTTATTAGTGATATATTAGATCTATCAAAAATAGAGGCAGGAACATTGGAGTTTGTGTTCTCAGATGTTGATTTAAATAGTTTATTCACGGAGATAGAATGCACCTCTCGTCTTAGATTAAAAAATGATATGGTGTCGTTGTATTTTGGTGATCGACTCGATGAATGTGTAATTCACACTGAGAAAAATCGTTTGTTGCAGGTGATTACTAATTTCGTGTCGAATGCCATTAAATTTACTGAAGAAGGTAGCATCACTCTAGGATACAAATTACGTAATGATTACCTTTACTTCTACGTGAAAGATACAGGTTGTGGAATACCAGCCGATCAAATAAAATATATATTCGGACGCTTTGTTAAGCTCAATAGCTTTGCTCAAGGTACTGGGTTAGGGCTTTCGATTTGTGAAACTATCATTGATCGTTTAGGTGGTAAGATTGGTGTAGAATCAAAAGTTGGAAAAGGATCAACATTCTGGTTTACATTACCTTATGCTCCTGTTGATATGTCAAAAAATAATATGATTATTGATGTCGAAAGTGAAGAGATAGAAAAAGTATCTGTTGAGATGGATAAGCTAGTAATTCTTATTGCTGAAGACAACATAAGCAATTATAAATTATTTGAATCAATACTCAAAAATGAGTATAAATTAATCCATGCGTGGAATGGTCAAGAGGCCGTTGATCTGTTTAAAGAGCACAAACCACATTTGATATTGATGGATATAAAGATGCCAGTGCTCGATGGATATGCTGCCACCTCGCAGATACGTGCCATCTCGCATAGTGTTCCAATCATAGCTGTCACAGCATTCGCTTTCGCCGATGATGAATTAAAAATATCACAAAGTGGATTTGATGGCTACACTCCTAAGCCAATTAGAAGTATTGCGCTCAAAGATAAGATCAGAGAGCTACTGAAAAAACGTATAATGTTTATCTAGTCGTCTCTGAAAAAGTGCCGTAGGATTACTTTCCACGGAAACGGCACACATTTCACAGATTTTGAGAGTTAATTTATTGAATAATAGACTGTTTGTGGGTTTTTAAGGGACGACTAATTATTTGCATTTTTTACAACCACATCCATTCTTTTGGTTTGGTTTGCGAAACGATTTTATAAATCGAAATATTGCCACACCTATAATAAGGGTGATTGCCACAACTACTAATATATCTTGCATATAAAAGATTTTATAATTGTTTAAATTGCTGATTGTTTGGCTTATGTTGTTTTACGTTCTATATCTCTTAGATTATCCATTTTTTTCTTTGCAAGAAAATCGTAGATAGTTTCGAGATGTTCAGTTACTCTTCCTTTTCCAAACTCAAAAACCTTGCTGGTGAGTCCATTAAGAAAATCACGATCGTGCGACACGATTATTAATGTGCCATCGAAATTCAATAATGACTCTTTTAATATCTCTTTTGTTTTTAGGTCGAGGTGATTTGTTGGCTCGTCGAGTATCAACAAATTACGAGGTTCGAGAAGAAGTTTTATCATCGCCAAACGTGTGCGTTCACCACCTGATAGAACTTTTACTTTCTTATCAACATCATCTTTACCAAACATAAATGCTCCCAGTATATCACGAATACGTGTGCGTATGTCGCCCACAGCAACCATATCTATTGTGTCGAACACACTCATCTCTTCATCGAGTAATGATGCCTCATTTTGAGCAAAGTAGCCTATCTTGATGTTATGTCCGAGTGATAATGCCCCATCGTGCTCAATTTGTTTCATTATGCACTTTATCATTGTGGATTTACCCTCACCGTTTTTACCAACAAATGCCACTTTGTCGCCTCTGTGGATTGTGATATTGGCTCCGCTGAACACCTCCTTGCCGTCGTAGCTTTTACCAACATTTTCACATATCACAGGATAGCTACCGCAATGTGGGGCAGGTGGAAAACGCAGATTAAGGGCTGAGTTATCTTCAGGGTCTACATCAATTATCTCCAATTTTTCCAACATTTTAACACGTGATTGTACTTGATTAGTTTTTGAGTATGTGCCTTTGAAACGATCTATAAACTCACGGTTCTCTGCTATCATCTTCTGTTGCGCGTTGTATTGCGATAATTGACTGTCGCGTCGTTCTTTGCGAAGTTCGAGATATTTTGAGTAGTTTACTTTGTAGTCGTAGATGCGTCCCATGGTGATCTCAATGGTGCGTGTGGTGATGTTGTCGATAAATGCTTTGTCGTGGGAGATGACTATCACACCTTTACAATCATTTATCAAAAAATCTTCAAGCCAGCCAATACTCTCAATATCGAGATGGTTTGTTGGCTCGTCGAGCAAGATGAGATCTGGCTTTTGTAGTAGTATCTTCGCAAGTTCAATGCGCATGCGCCATCCGCCACTAAACTCCGATGTGCTCCGTGTGAAATCCGATCGTTCAAAACCTAAGCCAAGTAGTGCACGTTCAACATCTTCGGCATAGTTTGTAGACTCTATCGAATAGTATTTCTCACTTAGTGTCGAAACCTCTTGAATCAGATCCATATATGAGTCTGTGTCGTAGTCAGTACGAGTGGTTAGCTCTTTGTTTAGCTCCTCGATTTTATGCTCCATATCAAACAGATGTTTGAACGCTTTTGCCGCCTCTTCAAACACTGTGGCGTCGTTGCTGGTCATAAGGTGCTGAGGAAGATAGCCTATCTTTCCATTTGGTGGTAGCGATATGGTGCCGCGTGTTGGTGTCTTTTCTCCTGCAATTATCTTTAGTAAAGTGGATTTGCCAGCGCCATTCTTACCCATAAGGGCAATCTTGTCGTTGTCATTAACCACAAACGAAATATCTTTGAATAGAGTAGTGCCGCTAAATTCTACGGTCAGTGAGTCAATCGAAATCATCAATAATTATTATAAAAAATGCCTACTTTAATTTTCTAAAGTAGGCAAAGGTACAATATTATTTTAATAAGAAGCTGTTTTGATTTGTTATCGAAGTTATTTTATAGCTCTTGTTGTCCTAGTTTTTGTTCTGTACCTCCGATTTTAGCGAGCTAAATGAGGATTTACAGAGCGAAAATTGGGGCAAAAA